>JAITLH010000348.1 GCA_031277995.1 Deltaproteobacteria bacterium | reverse complement strand
AGGAAACGCAGCCCCACGCGATTGCCGGCCTGGGGAGTCAGCTGGGATCTGGGGTTATACATCTTAAGGACGCCTTGGGCGGTTTTAACCTGGATCTCCAAATAGTGGCCAAGGACCGTGACCGATTCGATAACGCCGTCTAAGTCGCCGTTACCGGATTTTTGGAGCTGAATGTTTTCCGGACGGACGGCGATTAGGCCGCCCGTCTTGTCGGCCAAAAAATTCATGCTGCCGATAAAATTGGCCACGAAAGGGTTGGCCGGGCGATCGTAGACCTCTTGAGCCGTGCCTACCTGGGCGATCTCCCCTTTGCGCATGACCACTATCCTGTTGGAGATGGACATGGCCTCCTCCTGATCGTGGGTGACAAAGACCACCGTGACTCGCGATTCGCGCTGTATTCTTTTGAGTTCCTCGCGCATTTGCAGGCGTATGCCGGCGTCCAAGGCCGAAAACGGTTCGTCAAGCAAAAGCACCGATGGTTTAAGCAACAAACAACGGGCTATGGCCACCCGTTGTTGTTGGCCGCCGGATAACTGACTGGGATATTTTTTTTCCGTGCCGGGCATTTTTACCAGTTCCAAAACTTCGGCCACTTCCCGCTCGATCTGTTTTTTGTTGATTTTTCTTAGGCGTAGGCCAAACGAAAGATTGCCAAAAATGGTCATGTGGGGCCAGAGGTTATAATTTTGGAAAACCATGGCCGTGGGGCGCTTTTCTGGGGGGATGTTGACCACGTCCTGGCCGTTTAGGATTATGGCCCCGGAGTCCGGCTTCAAAAACCCTCCCAGTATCCGCAAAATGGTGGTCTTGCCGCAACCCGATGGCCCCAAAAGGGTAATAATCTCGTTTTCCCGTATGTTTAGGTTAATGTCCCGCACGCCCTCATTGTTTTGGTAGATCTTGGTCAGAGAACGAAGGCTCATCTTGCATGGCGCTAGCTCGCCATTGTTGTCAATCGTTTCCATTTCGATAACTCCTTATCGTAATTTTAGCCCATCCGAGAGAGCCGAAATCCCGAGCTTCTTACCCGCGGCCAAGGCCAAAACCAAGGTGGGGATAATCAGGATTATGGAAAAAACGGCGGCCGCTGAGGCGGGGTAATCAAAGATTACCGAATACATCACGACCGGTATGGTTTGCACCTCGGGAAAGCCCACCAACAAAGAACCTTGGGCTTCCTCAAGGGAGCCCAAAAAAGTAAAAATGGAGGCCACGACAATGCCGGGAAAGGCGGCCGGCATGGTTACGTAAAAAAAGACCCTTAAGGGCGAGGCGCCAACGTCCCTGGCGGCTTCTTCCTGGTTTTTTGGGACGCCGCCGAAGGCGTTGGTTGGTAACCAAGTCATAAACATCATGGTGTTTATGACGTGGATCAGTATGACCCCCAAAAATGTCCCCATGAGACCTATCCGGTAATAAATAACGCCTATGGCGACATACAGCCCGATCTTGGGGAAAGCGTTGTTCAAAAGGTAAGCGAACTGAAAAAACCGCTTGCCGGGAAAGTCAAAACGCGCCAGGGCGTAAGCCGCCGGGAGGCAGACGATTAAGGACAGCAAGGTCGCCATGATGGCCACGGCGAAAGACGTGACCACGGTAGCGGCCAAATTGTCTTGGTTAAGGACAAAACGCCACCATTTTAGCGATAGGGTATTGGGGACAAAAAGCGGATAGGCGTAGGAATCGGCGAAGGCCAGTACGATTAAATTTAAGATTGGTCCGTAGAAAAATAGTAAAAAAATTATAAACATGCCGTATTCAATAAATTTTATCGGCCCAATGGTATAATAAAGACCTCTAAGACTTATCGTCGGCATATGTTTCCTTTATTTAACGCTTTTGAATTCGCGCTTATTTTCTCGTTTAAGGTCTTACCTTAGTTAATTTTTTAAGAACAATGGGCCATAGATAACGTTGCTAAAGGCTATCAATCGCCCCTGGCCGTTTTTGATAAGCGCCCTTAACCAGCTAAAACCGCTACCGTCGGGTAAGGGCACCCGGGCGGTCAAGGGTAGGTCGAAGCCGCCCTCGGTGGCCTCGGCGGCCTCGGCGGCCAAGGCGGCCAAAGCCGCGCCCGTTTTTCTCCATAAAATACCCCGGTCGCTTTGCGCCAAAACCTCATCGTCCGGTAAAAGATTTATATGGTCGCCTTTTACCGAGCCCGGTTTCACCTCGACCATGGCGTGGACCTCCTTAGGGGGCGAATCGGTCGGTAACCACTCTCCCACCCCCCAAGAGCGCTCCGCGCCCCTCTCGATAACGGTAATAATCGGCACCGGCCCGGTTGAGACCGCGGCCTGGCCGCGGCCAAGCCTAGAAAGGAAACGTTTGGTTTCCAGGTGGTCTCTTTCGCCCAAAACATAGGTGGCCCCCAGGGGCTGGCCCCTTCGCAAGGGTTGGTGCCAGTCCCCGCCGGCGACGGCGGTCATGGGCACGCCCATGTTTAAAAGATCCGTCCATAGCTTGAAGGCTTGATCGTTACGCTCATGGTTTCTTAGGTGTGGCGCCGATAAAACTTCCAAGTAATCGATTAACGACCAATCTTTCAGGGGGTATTCAAAGCCGCAGCCGGAACAGCCTATCGTTCCGGCGATAAAGGGATGGGCGATGCCAATTAGGGCCTGGGGATTGTTTTTACGGACGGTCCGTAAACGCGATTCCAGATCGCCTAGGCCCAGGCCCCGCCAATCGGGAAAATCGGCCGGGTTCAGGATCAAGACGTGGCCAAAGAAAGTGGTCCACTCCAAGCCATTGACGAAAACGAGGTCCCGTTTTGTGGCGGCCGATAAACATTCCCCCTGCCCGCTGGTCGTGTTGTGGTCGGTTAGGGCCAAGCCCCGGTAACCCAATTGCCGGGCCTGCTCGGCTATTTGGCTAGCCGTCTGGGTTCCGTCGCTGTGAAGGGTATGGCTGTGAAGCTCAAAGGGCAGGCAAGGCGTCGCGCCAAGAACGGTTCCGTAGATTTCCAGCCTATATTGGCAACCCTTGCCCCAAACGGAAAATACGTTGACGGTTACCGTAAGCGGCCCTTTGGGAATAAGGCCCGGCGATAAACCCGCCGTTACGTCGGCCTTAACGCCCAAGCGAAGCGTCTGGGAGGGCGAGTGCTGGTGGGGGATACCCCTAAGGCCAAAACCGTCTTCCACGGCCAAGGTCAAAACGTTACGAAGTTCCATCGATATCGGGAAGTTCGCCTCCGGGCGAAGTTCCGGTGAAATCGGGGAGCCCTGGCCCGCCTTTAACCGCTCTTGGGTCAAACTCAACTTCGGGTAGATTAAATCTCTTTGGTCTTGGGTTAAATCTTCCTCGGCGGCTTGCCAAGGATCGTAGAAAAAACGTATCTCAATGGTCTGGTAGTCTCTTTGAAGCTCGATTTTGTGGTAAATATGACTTCTGGCTTGCGTTGGGCTAACGTTATTGGTAATTGTCTCGATTAGTTCCATCTACGCTACCAAGTTACCCTGGTTTGGGGGTGGACAAAGGGCTTTTTTTGGGGCTGGAACAAGGGCGGTCTTGGCCGGGAGCCGCTTTTATCCTTAATCGGCGCGGACAAACTAAACTCCGTCATTTACCCATTGTTTTGGCCAGGCTTTAATTGAGGGTGGCGATTTCCATAACCGGCGCGGACAAACTAAACTCCGTTATTTACCCATTAATTTGGCCAGGCTTTAATTGAGGGTGGCGATTTCCTTAACCGGCGCGGACAAGCGGGACTCCGATATATACCCATCAGTATGGCCAGGCTTTAATTGAGGGTGGCTATTACCATAACCGGCGCGGACAAACTAAACTCCGTCATTTACCCATTAATTTGGCCAGGCTTTAATTTAGGGAGGCGATTTCCTTTACCGTCGCGGACAATCT
>JAITLH010000323.1 GCA_031277995.1 Deltaproteobacteria bacterium | reverse complement strand
GGCCTGTTCCCTTAAGACGGCCAGCATGGTTTTGTTGCAAAATATGGGTTTTTTCTCTTCGTTAAAGATGGCGATGGCGTCCGGGATGGCGTTAAAGTGATCGCAGATGGCATCCAAGGTGGCGTTTATCGAAGAGATGATGCTGTTGAAATCCCCCTCGTGGGCCTCGGGATTGGCCCTGACGTTTAGGGCCCCGGAACCGGCCGCCGCGGTAAGCGAGCCGATGTCGCTTATGACGTTGGCCACGGCCCCGCTCATGATGTTAAAGGCCCGGCTTAGGCTCCCGATTTCGTCGGTTCGGGCCATCATGGCCGTCTTGGTTTTTTGGTCTTCCTCAAGGCCAAAGCGCCCGGCGGCCAAATTGTTGGCGTTACTGGTTAGGGCTTTTAGGGGTTTTATGACGATGTTTCCAAAGAGGACATTAAAGATAAAGGTGAAGATGATTAGGGAAATGACGGTTATGGCCAAAACGGTCGAACTGGCCTGCTTTACCTGGGCCAGAAAATCGCCCCTCGAGGCCATGATGCATAGCGACCACAAGGTGCCCCTGATGGGCGAGTAGCCAATGTACATGGGGCCTTCGGGCGTGTTTATGGTCTCCGATCCGATTAAGCCCTGGGTCATGCGGTTTAAGGTCTCCAAGGCCTCGTCGTCGCTTCCGATTATTTCGATCAGATGCTGTTTTCCGAAAACCAAGCCCAATGAGAGGCTTCCGATGATGACCCCTTTGTCGTTTATGATGTAGGCCGCCCCGCTCGAACCGATGCTTAGGGTATTGACGATCTCCCCGACCAGGTCGTAAAAGTAACTCCCGACCAAGTATTGCGAGGGTTCCTCGGTTTCGGGATCCTGGTTCCAGGTATACAGGGGAACGCCCATGACGATTTCCAGGCCCGAATTGCCAACGGAAGTTTCCTCGATGACCAGGTTGCGGTTGGCCTTAAGCTTATCGAGTAAGGCCCTTCCGGAGACGCTTATGGGGCAATTGGGGCTCCCGGTAATGAGGCTCCCGGCCGGGGCGTACAGGCAAAGCCAAGCCAGTTCCACCGAGTTCATGAAACCGTTTAGGGTTTCCTGTTTGGTGGCCGGCAGGGCGTTGGGATTTCGGAGCATGGCCGAACTTTTTATGACGTAAAAGCGATCCACCATGGTGTGGAGGTTGGCTTCGAGACTAAGGGCGGCCGTCCTGGCCATGGGCCGCATGACGTCGAGCAAAATGTTTTCGGCCATGCTGGACATGAAATAGCTCATGATCCCCACCAGGCCCAAGGTCAAAATGACGACGACCAAAAGCGTGGTGAGTAAGAGCCTAGTGGCGACGCTCTTAGTTTTTATTACGGCAATATCAGGCAATTTTGCCTCACCCTTTTAAGCCAAAGATCGGCCCCAAGCCCGATCCCCCTAAGATTGGTTTATTACCACTCGACGAAAGCCAAACGACGAAAGCCAAAAGAAAAAAAACGCGATCAAAAAACGCGAAAAAACCGGCCGAAAAAAACTTTCAAAACCTCCTCGGGAAAAAGTTCCCCTTTGGCCAAGCCCGTACGGGCTTTTGGCGTGGGGGGACGGTCAGATATCGTTGGGATAGGCGAAGACCTCCGGGAGTTTTACCTCGGCGATGGTGTTTAAGCCCTGGCGGCTATGGTTCAAGGCCGCCTGGGCCAAGGTGACGAAAATCTCGTGGGTTTTGCGGCCCCCGTCGATGGTCTGGACCCGGGCGGGATTTTGCAAAGCCACCAAATAACTGCAATACTGACGGGGGTAATGGTTGGGACTCTGGAAACCCGGTTTGTATAAGGATTTTAGGTAATCGGTGTCCCAGCTGCGCAATAAACCCGTTTCGTTAAAGGCGTTATACTCGGCCGTGGTGATTAGCCCATTATTTACGTAAATGGTCAAATAGTCCTTCCAGCCGTCTTTGTTAAACTCGCTGGACATGGCCGTGAAATAGCCGTCCTTCAAGGCGTTGGTGTTGGATTTGCAACCAAACGAAAACAAAAAACACAGACAGGCCAAGGCCAAAAGGGCCATCGATCTAAGGTTAGGGCTTTTTTTTGGGTTATTTTTAGTCAAAACCAATTCCCGCGAATCTTTGGTGGTAAGGTTATCGTTTTATAAGCGCCATTTTTGAACCGCCTTGGATCAAAAATCGTAGTCGTCCATGTTTTCGGTGGTAAACTCGGTGCGGTTGGGCATCAAAACCACCCCGGTGCCCGGGATGTTTTGGGCCTCGGGGTCCAAGACCGAGTTGGGCATGATCTCGACCAAGCCTATTTCCGGGATGTCGATGGTTTGGCCCGTTTTGACGTCGTTACCCGAGGCCAGGTACCAGGTCAAATAGACGCTTATGGCCGCCTGGTCTTGGCAGTCCCAAAGGCCCCACCGGTCTATGATACCCTCCCTCGCGAATTCTTTCATGGCGTTGGGGGAGGCGAAACCCGTCACCGTTATGTCCCGGGCGTTTTTGTCCAGTTCCTTGATGGCCTGGGCCTGGCCGGGTAGGGAGGTTGAATCGTTGCAGATGATGGCGTCTATGTCGGGGTGTTCGGCCAGGATGGTTTTTCCCACCTCCAGGGCCTTGGCCGGATCCTGTTCGCTATAGTAGTTTTCGGGATTGACGTTTATCCATTGGGGATAGGTTTGCTTGATGTACTCTTCCCCGGCCTTGTACCAGGAGTTTTGGTCGGCGACCGAGGCCTGGGAATAGTGCCAAGCGTATTTTATGGGATCCGACGAGGGCGACTTGCCCCTTTTCAAAAGGGCCTTGGAGGCCATCTCGACCAACATCTTCCCCAGCTGGGAGGGCGTTCCCTGGGAGACCATGAGTTTTCTGGCGTTGGCCGAAACGTCCGAATCCCAGGTGGTCACGATCATGCCGCCTTTTTGGGCGGCCGTTAAGACTTCGTCCAGGGCCTTGGCGTCCAGGGCCGAAACGCTTAAGGCCTGGGCCTTTTCGTCGATGGCCTTTTGGATTATCTCGATTTGCTTATCGACGCTGGCAACGTCGCTCCCCCGGTAATCCACCTTAAAGCCATGCTTGGCCGCGTACTTCTGGGCCCCGTCGTTGGCCGCCTCAAAAAAGGCGTTGCCGGTAACCTTGGGCACCAAAATGATCTCGATGGAGTCCGAGGATTTTGGGGCCCCCTCGTCGGAGCCGCCGCAAGAAACCAAGAAAGCGGCCATGAAAGCGCCCATGGTGGCCAAAACCAGAATGGGTAAGATAAGGCGGGGGGAACTTGGCCTTTTAGCGGCCTGGCGGGGGGCGGGGAAAAGGGTAGGGGCATGTTTTTCAAAAAACGATGGGCGGTTTTTATGGAGCCAAATCATGGTCGATACCCTCTTTTGATTATGGGTAATCGGAATGAGTCGTTTTAAGTGACCCGGCCGTCAAAAGCGCGATTTTGGGAAAGGATCTCTAAATTTAGAATGTCAATAATAAGGCGAGATATCACTAAGGTCAAGATAGCACAAAAAAGGCCATATTACAAACAAGGCATAAAATATGGTCCCTGACTAAGCGACCTTGAAAGCGCCTTTTTAGGTTTCAAGGTCTCTTTTTGGAGATTTTTAAGTAGTTTTATCGATCGTTATGGGGATTGGGTGAAAAGGGGAGGGGCTAAGATGGGGAAAAAGGTTTTTTTGGTTAGCGATATGGCCTAATTATGCCACGCTTCCAGGGGCCCAAAGCCGCGCCCGGAAGGGTTGGGCGCGGCTTTGGGGGGATTATTTCTTGTGGGTCGTGGTTGGGGGCTGTTTGGTTGGGTGGGTTTTGGTTGGGGTCGAATCGGACGGGGCGGATTCGACCAGGATGGATTCGACGGCCAGGGTTTCCTCGGGAGTCGTTTCGATTAGGGTGGATTCGACCAGGGTTTGGCCGTCGGCGGATTCGACGACGGTGGTTTGTTCGTACAATTCGTCGTCTTCTTCTTCTTCTTCTTGGATGACGACCGGCTTGGGGCGCAGGAAGGCGGGGAGGTCGATTCCGAGGATCTCAAGAAGGCTCATCTGGTGGATGGGCCTAAGGCGGTGGCGGTGCTTGAAGATGTGCTGGCCCAGCATTAGGCCAAAACCGGCGCCCAGGAGGGTGTGGGTACGAATCGAGCCCCAGAAGGCCGAAAAAACCACGCTTAGAAAGCCCACGGTCAGGTTTATGGTCTCGGCCGTGGCCTCGGCCGAGCCCCGGGGGCGCTGGCGATGGCGGCGCTCCTGGACCGCGCTCCGGTCCTCGGGGTTTAGTAGTTCCAAGGGAACCTGGACGGGTTTGGCGAAAAGGCTCGTGGGCTTAAGGAGAGCGGGGTTTCTAAGGGTCGCCGCGCCCTCGGGATCCAAGGGTTCGAGAAAGTCGGCTAGGGTGTCAAGCGAGATAATCTCGGGGTCGTATTCCAAAAGAACGCTTCCGGTATGGGGATTGATGGTGACGTTTTTGACGCCCTTAATGGACCCCACCGGAACGTCGGGCACTTCCTGACCCTTTAGATGGGTTAACCTGGCTCGGACGCGTCCGTTGGTTAAACTTACGATCATGCTGGCTCCAA
>JAITLH010000314.1 GCA_031277995.1 Deltaproteobacteria bacterium | reverse complement strand
GAAATACTTGGCCTAAACGACCAATACGGCCCGGCGCTTTTTAACATGGGGCTTTACCATGAGCGCTTGGGCGACATCGACAAGGCCTGGGCGTTCTACCGCTTGGCTTTTCTAAGCGTCCAGACCCAGCCTTACCGCCTGGCCTTAACCAGGACCGCCGACGCCTTGGAAAACTTGGGCCGGCCGCCCACGGCCGCCCCGCCCAGGCCATTTTAAAAAAAGCCCCGCTCTGGAAGGTCAGGGTTAACTTGGCCAAACCGCTTCCCCACCCCCAAAAGGCCATAAATTGGCGCCAAAAACGGGAGCCAAAAATTTGTTTTTTTTCTCTTTTTTTAGATTCGTGGAGATCGCTTAGATGGATGACGATTTCGCCAAAGCCCTGGCCGCGGAACTTAACGTCGCCCTTAAGCAAGTTAGGGCGACGGTTCATTTACTAAGCCGTTACGGTTCGGTCCCTTTCATCGCCCGCTATCGAAAGGAATTTACCGGGGGCCTCGACGAGGAAAAGATCCTTATCATCCGCGAACGCGAGAGAACCTTTGTCGAGCTGACCAATCGCCGGGAGAAAATCCTAAAAGTCCTTACCAAACAAAAAGCGCTGACCGAACCGTTGAAGGAAAAACTTCTGGCCATCGAGACCATCGAAAAACTCGAGGAAGCCTATCTGCCTTATAAGGAGACAAAAAATAGTCCAACCCGGGGCGATTACGGGAAAATAAGGGGTTTCGCCCCGTTGGCCTTAAAACTTTTGGAGCAGGTACCGGGCCTACTTCCCAGCGTGGCCGCCGAGGCGGCCATAGAAAACGGGGGCAAAGCCCACGACGCCCAGGAGGCCCTGGCCCTGGCCAGAAGTTTCTTGGCCGAGAAAGTGTTCGAAAGCTCCAAGGCCAGGGAATCTTTAAGGAAACTGTTTAGCGAACAGGCCGCGATTCACATTATTCCCAACCTGGCCAAGATTGAAAAAGCCTGGATATTTAACGAATATTTTAATTCGAACGATAAAATCTCCGACATTCTCCCCCACCGCTTTCTGGCCATGCAGGCCGCCGTCAGGGCCGGCTTGGCCCGGTGGAAGGTTAGGCCCAAGCCTGACCAGGCCCTGGAGGTTCTAAATAAACTTTTCGTCATAAACTCGTCGCCCTCGGCCAAGCAGGTCGAAATGGCCTTGGCTGACGCCTACAAGCGCTTATTCCAACCCTTTTTGGCCGAGGAGTTTCTCGCCAAAGCCAAAAAGCGCGCCCACGCCCAAGCCATCAAGAACTTTTCCGATAACCTGCGCTTTCTCCTAATGGCCCCGCCGATTAAAAACCAACGCGTCCTTACCCTCGACCCCTTTCCAAAGGGCGGCTGCGCTTTGGCCGTCATCTCCCCCTCCAAGGAACTGCTCGCCCACGGCATTATTTACCCCCAAAGCGGGTTCCATAGGCAAAGGCGTCAAGAGGCCGCCGCCTTAGGGGTAGACCCCGACGGCCAATCGGAAAACCACGACGGCCAAGGGTTTTTAGACCAAGACCAACCGCAGGCGCGCCTTTGGAATTACTACGACGAATCGGACGATTCGCCCGATGATCCTTACGGCCCATGGGATTTGGAAGAGGGTTTTCCGATGGACCCAAAAAGCGATTCCGACGATTACCCCGAAGGCGTCATGAAACAAGACCTTGATTCATGGGGCGATTTTGATGGCCCTTTTCAAGACCCCTGGGATTACGGCGACGGGGATTATTTTAACCCAAATGAGCCTAAAGGCGCCTTTGATTCAAAAGCTCCCCTGGGCGCCGACGAATCGGCCGACGCCTTTGACGATTCGGGCGATCGCCCCGAAAACGTTTCGAAACAATCCGGTTACCCCCGGGACGACCCCGAAGGCGATTTGGATGAACCCTGGGACTACGACGACGGGGATCTTGGGGACTGGGACGATTCCGGCGATTCCGACGATTCCGACGAATCGGAAGACGCGAACGACTCGGACGAGTCGGAAGACTCGTATGAGTCGGAAGACTTGGATGATTCGGAAGATTTTTATGAATCGGAAGAATCGGGGGGCGGTTCGAAAGAGGACTATAAAGAATACTTCGAAAGCCAGAGGGTTGTCTGGGAAAGGCCGGGGAAAAGGGTAAACGATCAAGGCGGCCCAGAGAACTCCCGGTATACCCCGGCCACCATTAGGGCGATAAACGCGGTTTTGGAACTCACCCAAAGGCATGGGATTACCGTGGTGGCCGTCGCCAGCAAGTTTAGGGGGAAAAACATAGTAAATTTCGTAAAATCCATAAGGGAACTGCCCAAAAACGTCCGGATCATCAAGGCCGACGTGACCGGGGTCAAGACGTATACGAAATCGCCCGAGGCCAAGGCGGAGTTTCCCGATCTCCCCTTCACCGTATACGGGGCCATTTACGTCGGTCGCAAGTTAATCGACCCCATGTCCGAACTGGTCAAGCTCACGCCCCGATTCATTAGGGTCGGAAGATACCAACGGGTAGTGGATAAAGCGGCTTTGGAAAAAAGCATGCTGGACACGATCGAAAGCTGCGTTAACGGCGTGGGGGTTGAACTTAACTCGGCCTCGGAAAAACTCCTTGGCTACGTTTCGGGCTTGGGGCCTTTGAGGGCCAAAAACATCGTCCAACACCGGGAAAAGTTCGGGCCCTTTAAAACCCGCCGGGAACTTTTAAACGTGCCTAACATTAACCAAAAAGTCTATAGGCAGTGCGCCGGGTTTTTAAGGATTTCGAATAGCGACGATCCCTTGGATCGAAGCGGCATTAACCCGGAATCCTACCACGTGGTCGAAAAAATGGCCCGGGATCTTGGCGTAACGGTAAAGGATCTTTTCGATAACCCCTCATTAAGGCAATCCATAAACCCCGGAGATTACGCCTTTGAAAAGGTGGGGCTCCACACGGTCCGGGACATCCTGGCCGAACTTGAAAACCCCGGCCGAGACCCCAGGGAATCGGCCAGCTTAGTCGAATACGCCGACGGGCTAACGGGCATTAAGGCCTTAAAAGTTGGCCAACGGCTGTCGGGCTCGGTGACTAACATTAAGGACTATGGGGCTTTTGTCGACGTCGGCCTTCCCAAACGGGGCCTTATTCACAAAAGCCACATTTCCACCGCCTTCGTTAACGACGTTTCGAAGTACTTAAAGTTAGGCCAAAAGATCATCTGCTGGGTACAAGACATCGACCTTAAACGGGGCCGGCTCGGCCTAACCATGATCGACCCAAAGCTGGACACCCTGGGCAAAAATATTCCCAGGACCATTTTTCGCCAAACCGACGACCGGTCGTGATTTGGGCCCCCCTGGCCAAATGGGCCAGCGCCAAGGATTCTTAAAACTTGACGCCAATGGCCTGGCCGCGCCGAGGGCCCCAAATCCCCCTACAATAACCCGGCCGAAATTAAAGGCTTCCCGGGGGCCCAATGGCCCCGGGAAGCCTGGCCAAAATAATCGCTTCAAAAAAACGCCTTAGGCGAAAAAATCCCGGTATTCCCCAAAAACCCTTCCGCCCCCAAAACCGCCCAAAACGCGTCCAGAGGCCCGCCACGGGAAAAAGGCGATAATCCCCACCCCTGGGCCCCCCAAAACCCCCCGCCGTCAAACCAAACCCATCGAGGCCAAGGCGAGCGGTTCGCCTTACCCATCGAGGCCAAGGCGATCGGGGTGCCTTACCCATCGAGGCCAAGGCGATTGGGGTGCCTTTTCGCCCCAAATATTCCCCCCGTTTGGCTGACCGGGCCGGTTCGCTCCTTTGGGTTTTTATGGCCGATAATCGCGAAACCCGCCCTTGGCCAATCCCGGGGATCCCCTTGGCCGCGTTTTGGGAAAGGCCCTGGGTCAAAAACTTGCCCCACAA
>JAITLH010000313.1 GCA_031277995.1 Deltaproteobacteria bacterium | reverse complement strand
GGAAATTCCCGATGGCCCTTAGGGCTTGATTATCCCGTACGCCTTGAAGCTTGGACTTCCCGGCCGCCTTGAAGCTTAAACTTCCCGGCCGCCTTGGCGGGGGGCCAAGGACCCGACGGGGTCCGGGGCCCCAATGGCCTTAACCCAAAAGCCCCGGGCGGCCCTTAACGATTGGTTTTCCTGGCCGCCTTGATGCGGGCCAGGGACCGGTGAAGCTTAATCTCGACCTTTTTGATCTCAACTTCGCCTTCGGTGATGGAGATCTCGCCACGGTCCACCATTTCTTTTAGGACCTTTACCCTGGTAAGCCTTCTCTGGGCGGCCCGCTCGGCCCTTTCCAGATCGATCTCGCCCTCGTATTCGGCGCTGTCGGCCAGGACCGTGACCCGGTCGGGTAAGACTTCCACGAAACCGCCGGTGACCAAAATTTGCCGCACGGTTAAATCGGGAGTCCTATACCACATCAAAGCCGGCTGGAGATCGGTCAAAAAAGGCACGTGACCCGGGAGGGCCGTAAAGGCGCCTTCCGAGCCCGGGGCCCCAACGGCCACGACCGGGAGATCTTTAACCAGGTTCCTATCCGGCGACACCACGTTTAAGTTGAAAGTTCTATCGCTCATATGTTTAACCGAAAAAAGCGTCCGGGACCGGTAAGGTCGAAATTAAGCGCCAAAGCCTAACCGCGTTAAGCTTGGCGCCGCGATTGGGGAAATTTTTAGGCCGCTTCCTTACGGATCCTTTCGGCCTTCTCCTTGACTTCCTCTATGTTGCCGACCATGTGAAAGGCCTGTTCGGGCAGATCGTCGTGGAGGCCGTCCAAGATTTCCGTGAAACCCCTAACGGTTTCCTCGACCTTGACGAATTTTCCCGGGGAGCCGGTAAAGACCTCGGCCACGAAGAAGGGCTGGGACAAAAAGCGCTGGATCTTGCGGGCCCTGGCCACGGTGATTTTGTCTTCCTCGGAAAGTTCTTCCATGCCCAAAATGGCGATGATGTCCTGGAGGTCTTTGTATTTTTGCAAGGTCTGCTGGACGCGGCGGGCCGTTTGGTAGTGGGCCAAGCCCAAATAGTTGGCGTCCAGGATACGGCTGGTGGAATCCAATGGGTCCACGGCCGGGTAGATGCCCAGCTCGGCGATCTGCCGGGAAAGGGTGACCGAGCCATCCAAGTGGGAAAAGGTCGTGGCCGGGGCGGGGTCGGTAAAGTCGTCGGCCGGGACGTAAACGCACTGGACCGAGGTGATGGACCCCCTATTGGTCGAGGTGATGCGCTCCTGGAGTTCCCCCAATTCCGTGGCCAAGGTGGGCTGGTAACCGACGGCGGAGGGCATGCGGCCCAAAAGGGCGGAAACCTCGCTCCCGGCTTGGGTGAATCGATAGATGTTATCGACGAACAGCAAAACGTCCTGGCCTTCCTCGTCCCTAAAGTATTCCGCGGCGGTCAAAGCGGTCAGGGCGACCCTGGCCCGGGCGCCCGGTGGCTCGGTCATTTGGCCGTAAACCAAGGCCGCTTTGTCGATGACCCCGCTCTCTTTCATTTCGTTATAAAGATCCGTGCCCTCGCGGGTTCTTTCCCCCACGCCGCCAAAGACCGAGATGCCCCCATGGTGCATGGCGATGTTATGGATCATCTCCATCATGATGACCGTCTTACCGACGCCGGCGCCGCCAAAAAGGCCCATCTTGCCGCCCCTGGGGAAGGGCACCAACAAATCGATTACTTTGACCCCGGTCTCCAAAACCCTAACCGACGTGTCCAAACTGGTAAACTCGGGCGAGGGCCTGTGGATGGGATAGTACTTATCGCTTACCACCGGGCCCAAGCCGTCGACGGGCTTTCCGACGACGTTTAGCACCCGTCCCAAGGTGGGTTTGCCAACCGGCACGGCGATGGGCTGGCCGCTGTCTTTGACCTTCATGCCCCTGACCAAACCGTCGGTAATGTCCATGGCGATGGTCCTGACCATGTTATCGCCCAAGTGCTGGGCCACCTCCAAGATCAAGTTGTCTTCCTTGTCATCTATGGCCGGGTTACTTAACAAAAGGGCGTTGAGTATCTCCGGAAGCTGGCCTTCTTTGAAGGCCACGTCAACGACCGGCCCGATGACCTGCACGATTTTACCTTCGTTCATAAGACATTACCTAAATAACGGCCCTTGAAAGCGGCCTGGGAATCGGGTTTTGAAACAAAACCATCATGAGCGTTTAAACAAGGCGATTTATTTCCAAGCCCCGTAAGGCTTTTAACGAGAGCGTGTTTTTTCCAAGCCCGGTAAGGCTTTTTAAGAGAGCGTGTTTTAGACAAGCCCGGTAAGGCTTTTAACGAAATCTACTTTTTTCCAAGCCCCGTGGGGCTTTTGGCCCTTAGGGGGGAAACTAGCCTTTTAGGGCCTCGGCGCCGTTAACGATATCCAAGAGTTCGTTGGTGACGGCCGCTTGGCGGGCCTTGTTGTAGGCCATGGTCAGGCTAACGATGATGTCTTTGCAACTCTTGGAGGCGTTATCCATGGCCTGCATGCGGGCGGCGTTTTCGCTGGTTACGGATTCCAGAAAAGCCCGGTAGATCATGATGTCCAAACTTCTGGGGATTAAGCGGGACAGGAGATCGGTGGGGTTGGGCTCAATCAAGTAATCGAGCTTACTGGAGATGGAGTGATCCACGTCTTCGGGGACCAGGGGCATGAGCTGGTCGATGGTCACCTCGTGCTTGGTCAGGGACCTAAAACACGTATGGCATACGAAGATCTCCCTATACTCTCCAAGATTGTAATAATCGCTTAGCTTTTTGGAGATCTCGAGGGCCTGTTCATAGTCGAAGGTGCCCAGCTCCCCGACCACGCTTTCTTTTAAAAATATCCGCCGCCGCCGATAGTAGTCATAGCCCTTACGGCCGACGATGAAAAGTTCCGGCCTTACGCCCTCTTCCCGAAGATCGACGATCTTGTGGTCCAGCTTATGAAAGACGTTGGCGTTAAAACTGCCGCATAAACCGCGATCCGAGGTAAAAGCCAAAACCAGGGCCTTTTCGGCCTTGGGATTGGGCTTTAACAAGGGATGGTTGACTTCCTTGGCCCGGGTGCCAATCTCGTTAACCAGTCTCTTATGCTCATCGGCGTAGTAACGAAACAGTTCGGTTCTGTTCTGAACGGCCCGAAGCTTGGCCGCGGCCACCATGTTCATGGCCTTGGTCAGTTTTTGAGTCTGCTTGACGGCCGAAATGTGCCGCTTGATGTCCTTGAGGGAGGCCATCTTAACCC
>JAITLH010000137.1 GCA_031277995.1 Deltaproteobacteria bacterium | reverse complement strand
CCAAAGCCATCCTTGACGCCGCCGGCTATAAGGTTGGGCCCAATGGCGTCAGGCAAAAAGACGGGAAAAATCTCTCTTTGAGAATTTGTACTTATACCGGCCGGGTGGAGATGCCCATTTTGGCCGAGGCCGTCCAGGCCCAGCTGACGGACATAGGCATGGAAATCGAACTCGAAATCATGGAAAGCGTTTCGGACAAGGAAAAAAGCGGCGACTTTGACATACTCACGTCGTCACTAATAACCATTCCCTTGGGCGATCCCTATGCCATGCTGAATTATCTCGCGACGCCAAACGGCTTTTACAATTACGGGAAATACCATGACCCGGAATCGGAAAAACTAGTGGCCCAACTGGCCGGGGAATTCGATTTGTCGAAACGATACGAGCTAGCCATCGCCGTACAACAAAGGGCCTTGGACGATAACGCCTTTGGATTCATCGGCCACCTTAGCCGAACCTTAATAACCAAGAAAAGGGTGGTGGATTTACCCAATCACCCGTCCGATTTCTATGGGGTTAACAACAAAACCGACCTCAAAGACTAGGTCGCGAAGCCTATACGTTAAAACCTCGACCCCAAATACTAATCCTCAAAGCCCAGGCGGGGTCTGGGAGAGCTTGGGCAAAAAGGTCCCACCCTTTGGGACGTTTGGTAAGACGTCAGGGCCAACATGGTAGGCATAACGAGTAAAAGCTCTTTTACTCGTTTTAGCTGGCTTAAGCTAATCGGCGCCAAGCGGTTTGGAGCCGATAAGGGCGTACCAGGGGTCGTGGTCTTTTTGGTGTTCGGGTTTGGTGAGGTTGGGAAGTTTGGTGAAGGCGGCTTGGGTTAGGCCGGCCTCGGCGTAGAGTTTGATTAAAGAATCGGAGCTTTTGGCGTGGGCCAGGGCCACGGCTTGGTCGAGGTTTTTGTCCTCGTAGACGTCTTTGCCTTGGCACATGCCCAGGCCTTCTTGGAACCTATTGAAGGAGACGATTTTGCCGCCCGGGCGGATAAAGCGGACCCAGTGGGTTATGGTTTTTAGGGGTTCGACCAAAGTCCACAGTAGGCGGGCGCTTATGATGTAGTCGAAGGTGTTTTCAAAAAAGGGCAATTCCAGGACCTCGCCCTTTAGGTAAACGGCCTTGTGGCCTAGGGCGGCCGTCTTTTTGACGGCTATGTCCAGCATTTTGTCGGAGATGTCCAGGCCCACGCAAAAGTGACCCTGGGCGGCGGCCAGGTTTACCAAAAACCCGGTGCCCGTTCCCAGGTCCAGTACCGTCGAGGGGCCGTCGGCGGCCAGGCAATCTTTGAGGGCTTGGCCCCAAGCCCGAAGGTCTTCGGTATCGTGGGCGGCGTCAAAAGACGGGGCGTAGTCGTCCCAATAGCGGCCGATTTTGTTTACTATTTCTTTCGCGTCCATAATGGATGGTTCCTTTAGTTTCCATGGTGGAATTTTTAAGGGTATTGGCTAGTCGGTTACGATATATGGAGGGGTCTAGGTTTTATTAATTTGGGAAAAAGTCAGATGGTGGATTATTTTTTGGTAACGTTGGTTATCTAAGGCCGGTATTTAAGGGTCCGTTTTCGGGGCGGCGCCGGGGCGGCGCCCAAAAGTTGACTTTTCTCCCGTTTGATGGCATTATGGACGCTGAAATCACCACGAAGGTTGGTTTGTCAAGGGTTCTAACCAAAGTCCTTGGCCCAAGCCCAAATGGCTTTGTCGGCGCGTAGGCGCGACGCTTGGCGGTTAGGTTTTAACCGCTTTTGGTTTGAAAAATTTAGGTTCTTCGTTGACTATGAAGGTCGTTTGCCGTTCCCCGTGGGGCCGGTGGACGGCTTTTTTTTTGTTTATAGCCTCGGGAGATTTTTTTGTCAACATGGCTTCGATTTGGCGAAAACTGGGCAGGCGTCTGATCCTCTTCGTATTCATGCTCTTTTTGCTCTCGGTCATCGTTTTTTACGTGGCCAGGCTGACCCCGGGCGATCCCCTGCAATCGTTTTTTGGGGACGCCATGGAGACCATGAGCACGGAGCAATTGGACGCGGCCAGGGAAAGGCTGGGTTTAACCGGGCCCATATACCTGCAGTATGGCCACTGGATCGCCAAAGTGTTTAAGGGCGATTTTGGGTTGTCCCTTAGGTACAAAAAACCGGTCAGCGAAGTCGTGGGGCCGCTTTTGGGAAACACCTTGATTTTGGGAACCACGGCCTACGCCTTGGTTTTCATTTTCTCGATCGTTTTGGCCATCGTTTGCGTCCGTTATGAGGACAGGTTTATCGATAAGCTTATTTGTCGGCTGGGAACGACGGCCTTTTACATCCCGGCCTTTTGGTTGGGCGTGGTCTTGGTTTTGCTTTTTAGCGTTAACTTGCGCTGGCTTCCCTCCAGCGGGGCCTACGGTTTGGGTAAGGCCGGGGACGTAATCGACCGGGTCAAGCACCTAATCATGCCCCTGGCGGTCATGATCCTAAGCCACCTTTGGTATTACGGCTACATGATTAGGAATAAGTTACTTGACGAAGTGCGCCGCGATTACGTTTTATTGGCCCGGGCCAAGGGACTGGGGAAAACGGAAGTTTTGATTAAGCATTGCTTCAGAAACGTTTTGCCGACCATCGTTAGCATCATGGCCATCTCGATCCCCCACGTCCTAAGCGGAACTTACGTGGCCGAGGCCGTTTTTAACTATCCGGGGATTGGCCTTTTGGCCGTAAATAGCGCCAAGTATCACGACTACAACCTCCTTATGGTCATGGTCCTTATTACCGGGGCCGTGGTCATCTTGGCCGGCATGACCGCCCAGTTCGTCAACGAAATAATCGATCCCAGGATGAAAGAATTGGACGAAGTTTTAATCAAGGTGTCAGATTAATGGGCCGGAATGGTATTTTTTTTGGGCGTTTGGGCGTTCGCGCGTTCGCGCGTTCGCGTTTTCGCGTTATCGCCTCGTTTTTTAGCGATTTTGTCCCCGGGGAAGGGAAAATGAGCGGAGTGAGTCATGGAAAAGGATGACCGTTTCGAAATGGTTGGGGCGGCTTACAGGGAACGTAAGACGGTCATTAGGGAGCGGGGTTTTTGGTCTTGGTTTAAAGGCAAGCCCATCGTCGCCACGGCGGTCTTTGTTTTGATCTTACTGGGCTGCGTTTTCGCGGAATTTATCATAAACCACGATCCCAGCCAGTTCTATTTGTCCAACATGAACCAAGCGCCCAACAAGGAGTTTTACTTCGGGACCGATTCCATGGGCCGGGACATTTATTCCATCATCTGGCACGGTGGCCGGGCCTCGCTTCTCATCGGCTTTTTAAGCACCTTCATCCTGACCGTGGTCGGGGTCATTTACGGCTGCGTTTCGGGCTCCACCGATTCCCTTGGCGACAACATCATGATGAGAGGGGTGGAGTTGATCCAAAGCATTCCCACGCTTTTGATGATTTTGTTGATTATCTCGCTTATGGCCACCCAAAACGTCATAAGCATTTCCTTTGTCATCGGGATTACCGCCTGGTTCGCCTTGGCCAGAATCGTTCGCTCGGAGGTAAGGCAGATACGAAACAGCGAGTACGTATTGGCCTCGCGTTGCATGGGCTCTTCTTTCCTTTACCGCATGCGTAAACACCTAATCCCGAACTTCGTCTCGGCCATCATGTTCGTCGTCATATCGAGCGTGGCCACGAATATCGGGATGGAATCGACTTTGAGCTTTTTGGGCTTGGGGCTTCCGATTGAAGTCCTGTCATGGGGCAGCATGCTGGCCTTGGCCGATCGGGCGTTGTTGCTTAACACCTGGTGGGTAATCGTTATACCCGGGGCCTTTTTGGTCGTGACCCTATTGTGCGTTACCCAGATTGGCCATTATTTTAGGCAACAAACCAATAGGCGCCCAAGTAACATTTGACCGTAAGCCCTGGGGCATGTTGGCCCGGGGCTTTGGGGCCCCGTTGAACAGGGGCCCTGGGGCCTCGCGCCCCCGGGGTTTTGGGGCCCCGCGGCTTGGCGTCCCCGGGGCCTTGGGGTTATTTGAATTGGCGGATTTTTAATGGGCCGACCGGGGAGGCCAAAAAGCGGCCCCTCGGGTAAGGCCGAATGGTAAACGCGATTAATATTCAAACCAAACCATCGCCTTTTATTAGCGTTTTCGCGAGGGGCTTTGCCTTCGCGGGTTTTAGGAGAGCTAAATTGAAAAAAACGGTATTTTTTTGCCTGGCCCTTTTGGGCGCCCTGGGCTTGACGCTTGGAATAAACCCCATGGCCATGGCCGCCGACATGTCCGACATGTCCAACACTTTGGTCTACGCCGGGGAAAACCCGGAGACCATAAATCCCCTTTTGAACGTTCCGGCCGAGATTCCCTCGTTGGTTTTTTCGGGGCTTATGAAGTACGACTACAATAAGCCCGTGCCCGATCTGGCCGAGAGTTACGAATACGACGACGCCTCGTTGACTTATACCTTCAAGCTTAGAAAAGGCGTGAAATTTCACGACGGCAAGGAAATGACCGCCGACGACGTGGTTTTTACCTATGAGGTTTTGACCAAGGACGAAAACCTGGCTTCCTCCGTTA
>JAITLH010000133.1 GCA_031277995.1 Deltaproteobacteria bacterium | reverse complement strand
TGTCGGGTTTTCAGATCCCGTATTGGTCGAAACTTTATTTGCGGGTGGGCGGAGTGAAGCGACGGGACTAAGGAGGGGGTGCGCCTAAAGGTGTTTGGCTTGTCCGGTTCCGTTTACGGGGCTGTTTACGAGGGGGGTGAGAGTAAGGTTTTTGGCTGATGGGAGGGGTTGACCGGCGCGGCCCGCCGCTGGCCCCCTTTCGCCCCCCAAAGAAGACGGGGGGGTAACCCCCCAGGCCCCCCGGACAGAGTTTCCATCAATTTCTGGACAAACCTAACCAGCCATTTTGGAACAAATCACGTAGTCCCACACAATATTACGCGTTTATTTGATATACGTGCCTTTATTGTGATATGATGACACAAAATAGAGCCCAGAGGTCTAAGTTTTTAAAAAAAAATCTTCTGCCAATGGCTCAAAACCGGCGCTCTTGTTTTTGCCCAGTGGCCGTTTAGGCCGATTGGCGGCGCCCCATTTAGGGAAGCGAATTTGGGGGAATGGATACCCAACCCTATCTGGCGCTGGCCTCGGCGCCGGGCCAGCGCCGAGGCTGGTGCCAAGGCTGGTGCCGAAGCTGGTGCCGAAGCTGGCCAGGGGATCATTCGCGGCTTAAAGTTCACGTGATCGTTTGGTTAACGGACTATTACGGTAAATTTTATCGACGCGGCTTAATATAAAATTATACGGGGCGTCAAAATTTTATAATTATATTTTTAAAAATTAAAGCAATATATTTTGCTAGTAAATATATAGACTAAGACTTTATGTTAATTATATTTAACCCTAGAGAAATAAAAAATTGGCAAAGAAAAAGAACCAACCTACGGTAGAGGACTTAACTTTAAAGGCCTCTAAGGGTGACAGCAAAGCCCAGTTTAGCCTTGGCCGCATGTATTATTACGGGGCCGGCGTTCGCCACAATCTTTCCGAGGCCAGAAAATGGCTAAAACAAGCGGCCGGCCTGGGCCACGCGGCGGCCCGAAAGCTGCTAAACGAGATTGATGGGATTGGAAACAATCCCCTCCCTCGCGAGAGAGAGATTGTCCCTACCCTGGACCACCCAAAATACGAACGCCCGAAGGGTTACCGGGATCTTAAGCTTTACGATCTAAACGACCAGCCCGGGGTTTTTGAATTTCTCAAAACCTGGCAAAAGTTACGTCCGACCCTTCAAGATTTGGAGAAGAATCCCGGTTTTGAGTATTTAAGGGTTAAAGGGCGGCCGGCTAACTCGAAAGAACTCATCGACAATTTAGCCCAGGCCCTTGAGCTAGGCTTAGACGTGGCCGGGTTGGCCCTGGGCGACGCTTATGGCGAGGGCCTTTTGGTTAAAAAAAATCTTAAGAAAGCCGCCGACTACTTTGAAATGGCCGCCGGGATTGGTAACTCGGAGATTCAGCGCCTCGCCGGAAATATTTTTCTTCTTGGCGACGAAGTAGAAAAAGACGTCGAAAAATCCATCTCATGGTTTATCAAAGCCGCCAAAAGGGGCAATTTAAACGCCCAAAACGATCTTGGGGTTTTGTACGTTAAGGGCGATGGCCAACCCAAAGACCTCGCGGAAGGCGTACGCCACTTAACCGACGCCGCCGAGCGGGGACATTTGGAAGCCCATTTTAATATTGGGGTTCTCTACGCGATTGGTAACGGCTTGCCAATGGATCCTTCAAAAAGCGAGTTCTGGTGGACAAAGGCCGCCGAACAAGGTTTTTTAAACGCCCAGCATAATCTGGGAATACTCTACTTTAAGGGTGACGGCGTAAAAAAAGACGTCAAAAAAGCCATGTTTTGGTGGACCGAGGCCGCCAAGCGGGGCTTTTCATACTCCCAACGCAATCTTGGAACCCTTTTCGCCATCGGCGGGGACGTGCCAATCGATCTTAAGAAAAGCGAGTTCTGGTGGAGCGTGGCCGCCCGACAGGAATTATTTGAGGCCAAACAAGAATTTGAAAAACTTTACGACGATGAGGAAGAGTCCGAATCCAGGGCCATTTCAAAATCCCTTTCCGAGTGGTTAATCGCTCGCCAGCGCGAGGGGTTAGACACCGACTATAGTCTCGGGGCGTTTGGCGCCCAGGACGAGGCCAAGGTCCCATCGCTGACCGTGACGATAGAACGGGTAGGCGCCAACCATGGTCCCGGGGCGTTTGTCGCCCATGACCAAGACAAGGTCCCATCGATGCTCGTGAAGATAGACCGGGTAGGCGCCAACCATAATCCCTGGGAGTTTGGCGCCCAAGACGAAGTCGAAGACGAAGACGAAGACGAAGACGAGGGCGAAGACGAGGGCGAAGGCGAAGGCGACGACGATGATAATGATGGCGTAGACTCAGTAATATTGAGATATAAGCTTGATAAAGGAAATAAAGATCCCGTGCGGATGGACCTTGATCAAATAAAGGATCTTAGTATCTTTCAAAAGGCCTCACTAATCGTTAAAACAATTTTCAAAATAATTTATAGTCCAATAAAATGGTTGTTTTCAAAGAAGTAAATGGCCCATCATCCGCTACCATATGGCTGACCGACCCAAGCGATCGGCGAAAGTGAGAGCTTGGGGCGAGATTTTGGTTTGGGCCGCGCAGGGCCTTTTTCATGGAAAAAGGGCCAAGGCGGCCCCGTAGGCCACGGTAAACTGGGGGTTTGGAACCACCCTGACCTCGGTCATTAGCTCGTCTTCCAGGGCCTCGACCAAACCGCCGTTCATGGCCGGGCCGCCGTCGAGCCAAACGGCCCCTTGGGGCCGCCCCAAAAGCCCGGCCGCCCGCTTGGCCACCGAGGCGTGGAGAGCCCGAATAATCGGGCCCAGGCCGACCCCGCGGGACATGAGCGAGACTATCTCGCTTTCGGCGAAAACCGCGCAGGTGCTGTTTATTTCCACGTCTTCGCCGCCAAATTGGGCCAGCTCGGGAAACTTCGATAACGGCGTGTCCAGGAGCCTAGCGGCCAGTTCAAAAAACCTGCCCGTCCCGGCGGCGCACTTGTCGTTCATCCTAAAATCTACCAGTTTGCCGTCACTCGCGAGTTTTAGGACTTTGATGTCCTGACCGCCGATGTTTACGGCCTCCCTGGCTTTGCCGCCACTCAAACGAAAAAGTCCCGAGGCGTTGGCCGTTAACTCGTCGAGCTTTAGATCCGCCGAACGGTAAAGGTTTTTGCCATAGCCGGTCGAAGCCACTTGGTAGTTTTCGTCCTTGGATAAGCCCAGCTCCCGAAAGCCTTTTTCAATGAGGGCCAGGGCGATGGTCTCCTGCCCCGGGGCCGTGGGCTCCACTCCCGTCCAGATTGTTTCCAGCGAATCGACAAAGGCGGCCTTTATGGCCGTGCTGCCCAAATCCAACCCCACTTTAAGGTTCATCGTCTCTCCCAATGATAAAGTTAATCGATGTTTAATTTAAATGATTAAATAAATTTTAGGCCAATAAAACTTGAAAATGGCATACAAAGCCCAAAAAAAACGGGTTTAAGGCCTTAACTTGGCCCGCGCGGGCGTTTGGACTTTTGACCTTTGGCGCTTTTGGGCTTTCAAAGCGTCGATCTGAAGGCCTCGAGTCTGGTCATAAGGTTAAGGGAATCCTCGGGGGCGTAATCCGTTTCGAGCCTGACGAAACGCAGATCGTTTTCAAAAAGATCCCGCTCCAGGGTTAGGGAGTCCATTTCGTAGGGATGGCAGCCTTTAAGCAAATGAAAGACCACCCCTTTGAAATCGGCCTCCCGGGCCGCTTCCATGATGGGCCCCAGGCGGCGTTTGTTTTCCACGTATACCGGGCATAGGCAGCCATCGTGGGTGGTCTCGGCCAAGGCCCTTAGGATACCATCCTCGGAAGTGTCCTTGAGGGCGACGTGACGAAACAAAAGCCTTTCGCCGGAGCACATGTCGTCCCCGACGATGGTCAGGCCCAGCTCGTCAACGAGGCGTAGGAGCTTAAAGTTGGGAAAGATGATTGGGGAGCCAGTCAAAAAAAGACCGGGGCCCGGGGCGGGTTTTTGGCCCTGGAAACGATCGCAGAGATCGTTTACGGCCTTGGTCCAATCCGGCACGGAATCGAAGAAAAAGGAAAAAGTCACCAAAAAAAAGTAGACGGCCGGAACTTGGCCTTTTCGCCTTAAGGCGCTTAGGCGGCCCAGGGCCGAGCGGGCCTTTTCCATGGAATTTATGGCGGCCAGGAGTTCTTTGCGGCCAGGGCGGCGTTTTGAGATTTTCTTTAAATACTCCCAAAGGCCGGCCACCTCGGATAGCCAACGTTCGCCGGCCAAGGGGTATTCCTTGCGCCTGGGTAGTTCCACCACCCGGACGCTCCCGGCGGCTTCAAAGAACAAATTTCTAAGGCTTTCAAACCCGCTCACCCAATCGCAGGTGGTCGGGACAATCCAATCGAGTTCTCCCAAGGCCGGGTCCTTTATGATTTCCCCCATGAGCGAACGAAGGATTGGGCACATTAGGGCCGGGAGTCCCGGGGGGGCGCTTTTGGCGGCGCTTAGGGATCCGCCGTACAAACGAAGGGGCTGCAGGTCCAGGGCCAAGAAAAATTCCAAAGGGACCTGGAGACACATGAGGCCCACAATCTCGCGGCCAAAGCGTTGTTTCATGGCCTTGGGGGAAAGATCTTGGCTTAAAAGGTTGGTAAAATACCCGACCGTTTGGTGAAAGTCGGGCCTGGCCGTCAGGGCGGCCAGCTCGCTTTTTATTTCTTGATCGATGCGTTCCCTGGCCCTGGCCCGAAGTCTTTCCAAGCGGGGGTTGGCCGCCTCGCTATCGGCCTGGGTTTTGGCCAAGGGGGGAGCCGGGTTCTCGGAAGGGTTATTGTTTTCGGAAGAAGTCATGGAGATTCCTTGGAATTAAACGCGACCAGCCCCGCTTAAAGGCCGGGCCGGGTTTTTGCCAATAGCCGTGCCCCCGGGGGGTCGGATTTTGGGGGCGCGTTTTTATCGTTGACGAAAGGGAGAGGATCTGATATTTTCGATTAAATCACATAAGCCTTGGTTTTGAAGCCAAGGTCTTCTTGACGCTGGGGTGCCTCGTTTTAAAGCGCGGCTGAGAAAAAACCCAGGAACCTGATACGGATAATGCCGTCGTAGGAAGCGTGCGAGAATTCGATGGGTCGGCCCCATCAAAAGCGCACTTCTTTTGACAACCTCAAAAGGAGTTTTTTTATGCCTGATTCTGGGCGAAAAAGCCATCGCGACTACCCTTGGACCGGCTGCGGGTCAGACAAAGACTTGGCCGGTTGCCGTTTTTCCCTTTACCCCTTAGACAACCGATACGCCAAAATCGTTTTAGGCGCCCTGGCCAAGGTTGACGTCTCCAAGATCTTTAGCCAAACCGACGCCTTAAGTACCGTTTACCGCGGCCGATTGGGGCAGGTTTTTGACTGTCTGTCCGCCCTTTTCGTTCATTCTTACCGAGAAAATCTCCACGTTTGCTTGGAAGCCCAGGCCATGCTTGGCTGTCCCGGCGACGACGATACCGACCAACCTCCCCCCGCGGACGATCTTATCGTTAATAGAAAAGGCCTTTTGGGCCAAGACTTTTTGGTCAAAGCCAAGCTGGCTCTCTACCCCCTGGGACTGGCCGATTACCTCCCGATCATCGCCGAGGCCTTTGATTTGGCCAAAAACGCCGACTTAAAACCCAAGATTATCCATTACGCCACCATGATTGAAGGCCCGGTCCTTAAAGTCTTCGATTACCTCCAAGACGTTTCGGCCATGGCCCAGGGAAAAGTCAGCCACCACGCTCTCCATTTTACCGTTTCGGTCAATAGCCCGACCGGGAAGTGAAACCGAGCTTTGGGCGTGATGGCCTCGCGGCGCGATGGCCCCTCGTTGACGTTTCGGCCTTTCGCCTTGGCGCGGTGGCCCCTCGTTGACGTTTTGGCCTTTCGCCTTGGCGCCATGGCCCCTCGTTGACGTTTTGGCGTTTCGCCTTGGCGCGGTGGCGGGGCCTTTTAAATTTACCTTTGGGGGATTCAATGTCAAATCCATCCAACGCTTTTAAGTCCTGGAAACTTAGGGAAGTCATATTGGTCGGAATCGTGTCGGTCGCGTTTGGGGTCATCTACCTGGCCGCGGTCTACTTGGGCATCTTTTTTTCGACCCTGGTCTCGCCTTTGGGTTTGGCCGTCATGGCCAACGAGCCCATCTATGGGATCTGGTTCATGGCCTCAACCTTCATCGCCTATTTTGTCAGAAAACCCGGGGCGGCCGTTTTGACCGAGGTTTTGGCCGCCCTTTTGGAAGTCTTAATGGGTAACATGTATGGGCCCTTGGTTTTGGTCTCCGGGACCATCCAGGGCCTGGGGGCGGAACTGGTTTTCATGGCCACGTCTTACAAAAATTATAGCCTAAAAGTCATGGCCCTGGCCGGCATGGCTTCGGGCTTGGGAAGTTTTTTCATTGATTTTTTCATTAGCGGCTATACTAAAATAGCGATCGGCTATTTGGCCATCATGCTGGTCATGAGGCTTATTAGTTCGGCCTTCTTTTGCGGCTACGTTTCGCGCTCTTTGGCCCTGGGCCTGGAGAAAACGGGCCTGACCAAGGCTTACCAAGTAAGGGGGGCCTAATGGACCCTGGGGCCATACTGGAAATAAAGGGCCTGGGCTTTCGCTTTGACAAAGACGATCCCTGGCTTTTTAGGGACCTTAATTTCAAGATCTTTCAAAACGAGACGACCCTTTTGATGGGACCCTCGGGCCAAGGCAAAAGCGCCTTGGCCTTGCTCCTTTCCGGGCTCTATCCGGAATACGCCGGGATCTCGGAAGGCTCCGTTACTTGCCCGCGGGGAGAAATTAAAGACTTGAGCCCACAAGTACGGGCCAAGGAGGTCTCGATCGTTTTCCAAAACCCCGACGACCAGTTTGTCATGGAGACCGTGGAAGGCGAGGTTTTCTTCGCCCTGGAAAACCTGGCTTACCAAGGGGACTTTCGGGGAGACTACCCAGGAAGGCTCGCCAATATCCTCAAAACGGTGGGCTTGGCGGGTTTTGAAAAACGAAAAGTCCTAAGCCTTTCCGGCGGGGAGAAACAAAAACTCTCCTTGGCCACGGCCCTGGCCACCGAACCAAAACTGCTTATCCTAGACGAACCCCTGGCCAACCTTGATTGGGAGAGTCGCTTTGAACTAGCCCGGGTTTTGGAAAAACTCTCCCAAAGCCGGCTGGGCCTTTTTGTCATCGATCACCAGGTCGAACCTTGGCTGGGCTGGCTTGACCGAATCATGATCCTTGGCCAGGACGGGCCAGGGCTAACGCCGCGAATGGCCAGGGAGCATCCGGAGATTTTCGAAAAATTCGATCTCTATGGACCGGGGCGCTGGCCCAGGTCGGATCGAAAAAAAAGTAACCTTGATCGCCAATCCTTTCCCAAAAAGGCCCATCCCGTAAGCGATCCCGACGGCGCTTGGTCAAACGAGCTGGCTTTTAAGGCCGAAAACCTCACCCTAAAACGGGGCCGCTCGGTTGTTTGGGAAAACCTCTCCCTCGCGGCCAAAAAGGGCACGATCACGGCCATCATGGGGCCCAGCGGCAGCGGTAAGAGCGGCTTGCTTTTGGCCCTTTGCGGGCTTTTGAAAATCAAAGGCCATCTCGCCGTCAAGGGCCGGGTGGGCCTGGTTTTCCAAAACCCGGGTTTTCAGTTTTTAACCCAAAACGTCCTAAGCGAGATCGTTCTCTCCCTTTCCCCAAAAAGCGCAAAAAAGCTTAACGGCCAAGCCCTTGGCCTTGGCCCAGGGGACCCCGAAGGCCCGGATAGCCGGGCGGATCGCGAAATAAGCGACCTCGCGGCCACCGAAAAAACCCCCGAGGACCGGATCGTCGAAAGGGCCAAACAACTGGCCGCCGAGTTTGACTTGGCCCAAACCCTGGACCGATCGCCGTGGCAATTAAGCCAAGGCCAGCAGCGCCGCTTGGCCGTCCTTACCATGTTGGCGGCCAACGTGGACATTTTGTTTTTGGACGAACCGACCTACGCCCAAGATCTTAAGGCCACCCAACGCATCATGGACTTACTAGAAACCCAGGTGGCCAAGGGGCTAACCGCCGTCATGGTCACCCATGACCTGGACTTGGCCCTGGCCCACGCCCACCAAATCTTGACCCTTAAAGACAAAAAGTTATCGCCCTTCCAAGGGGCGGATTTGCAGACCGATTTGGGAACCAAACTGGGGGCCTTATTGGAGGCCTAATCAAAAGCCCCATTGACGTTAAGCGTTTGAGCTTTTAAGTTTATAACCGGTTTTAACCAAACCCAAATAAACCAAAAAAACCTTCCAAACTTGGAGGCCCCATGGGAAGCCTTAACCCCAGTTGCAAATTTTTGGCCATTTTGCTGGTCGGATTGGTGATTTCCCTAACCTACGAGACCAGGACTAACCTGGCGGTCTGCGTTTTGGCCATATTTTTGACCCTCACCGCCAGGGGGGTGGATTTAAAAAAGTTCGCTTTGGCCCTGGGGCCGTTTATCCTGGCCGCTTTTGGCTTTTTCATGACCGGATACTTTTTCGCCGATAGCGGCCGGGAATACGCCGGCAGTTTTGGCCAATCCCACATAACCGTCGCCTCGATGGACACGGCCTGGCTTTTGGGCTCAAGGGTCCTGGCCTTTGGCAGCTTGGCCCTCTTGTTTGCCTTAACGACCCAGCCGGAAGCTTTTTTTCAAAGCCTAAGGCAGCAACTAAAACTTTCGCCCAAGCTTGCCTATTCCCTAATCGCCGCCTATCATTTTTTGCCCGTGGTCAGAAGCGAATACGAGCTGGTCCGGGCGGCCACGGTCATAAGGGGAGTGAAGGTTTGGCCCTTTTCCCGAAAAATCATGATCCCCATGCTGCTTAGGGCCTTTAGGCGCTCGGAATGCCTGGCCATGGCCATGGAATCGAGGGGTTTTAACCCGGCCGCCCCGAGGGGCCAAGCCACGGTTATCCCCTTACGCTTGAGAGACGCCCTTTTCATGTTCCTGCCGCTCTTGGCCGCGCTATGACCGGCCAAAAGGAGAGACGTGGGGGGCGACCTGGGATTTATTTGATTTTTTATCTACCCTAACGGGCTATAAATGGGCCAATTTAGGATTTATTTAATTTTTTTGTCTCCCCTTGAGGCCTCCGGGGAGGAAGCCGCGAGCTCCCGGCCAAGAAACCTTAAGCTTAGGGCCTTTCCAGCTGAGCACGAGGCCAGGCAATCGGAACAGCCCAGGCAATCGTCCGCCCCGACCGGGCCCTCGTCCCGGGAGTGCCAAACTTCGTCGATATCCATGGGACAGACCCTATGGCAGGAAGCGCAGCCATGGCAGTATTTGGGAATTTTTACCAGCCTTAAGGCCGAGAGGGGTTCCAGAATCCGGAAGATGGCCAGCATGGGGCAAAAGTAGCAAAAAAACCTTTCCTTAAAAAACATCCCGGCAACGGAGAGGCCGCTTATGACCATGAGGGCGACGGAAAGGCCCGTGGTTACTGAATTAGTGAGTTCCGCGGTTAGGTAGCGAGTTTCCCCCTCAAAAAGCGGCAATAGCGATTTGCCGGGACAGATCTGGCAAAAGGGCAAATAGAAATCGGGATGGAGCAGACCCAGGTTAATCAAAACCGGGCCCAGGGCCAGGTAGGCCAGTAAGACGTATTTGACGGGCGCCAAACGGCTTCTAAGCTTTGGCGAAAAGGTAAGCCCAGTTAGGCCCAAACGTTTTCGGAGGGCCGTTAGCCAGTCGGAAATTAAGCCAAAGGGACAGACCCAGCCACACCAGAGCCTGCCCAGGGCCGAGGCCAAAACCACGAAGATCAAAAGCCAAAACAAGGCCCTCAAACCCTGGAACCCCCAGATTTGGCTGGCCGAGATGCCAAAGCCAATGTAACCTTGGAGGCCCATAAGGTAGCAATTGCCCCCGCAGTAATAAACGTAAGGGCAAGAAAAGCAAGGCACGGCCGGGCCCAAATGGATTCCTATCCTGCCCCCATACATGAGTATAAGAAAGGATAGGTGTTGAACGATTAACCTTAGGCGTTTTATGGGCACGGTTTTGGCCTCCCGCGGGCTATGGCCAAGAAAAAGGCCGAGGCCGAGGCCGTCAAGCTAAGGCCAAAAATACCAAGTCCGATGGGCAAATTTCTTTTTTCGGCCCTGGAGCGATGAACGTATAAACTCAAACTGGCCGTTCCGCCTTCGGCCAGGGGCCTGGTGAAAACGATCCTTTTGGTGGCCGTCGTTCCCATTTGATCGAGCTTGGGGTCATTGGGCGGGACGTAGGTATATAGGCCGCCCGCGTCGGGAGTAAGGACCGCGACCATTCCACCCTCTTCCCAGACGGACAGGGGAGCGGGACCGGCGTCAAAATTTTTAAGGGAGATATAAAAAGTCTGCCCCGTTTGGGGCCAATAGAGGGGCTGATCGGATTTTAGTTCAAAAAAAGGCCACTTTGGAGGATGGTCTCCGGAAACGGGACTGCTTGATCCCTCCCTGGCGTAGATGTCAAAGTCGGCCTGGGCGTAACTTACGATCCCGTCCCCGCCCATGATCTTGGCCGTGACTTCAACCCGGCTGTAACCACCGACCGTAACCTTGGCCAACGGTTCAGCGGAATCGTTTTTTACCAAAACGTATTGGCCCTTGGGCGGCTCGGGACTACCCAATGACGACTGGCTTTCATGCCAATAAAACTCGAAACGGCCCCCTTCCAAAGAACCGCCCCCAAAAAGGGGTTCCACCCTAACTTCCCGGCTGGCCAAACCCGAGTTCAAAAACGTCTGGGGGCCTAGACTCATGGCGTAAGCCCCGAACTCCCCGTGGGAGTTCAAAGCCGCCGCGGGGGCCGTATCAACGGCCCCGGCCATAAAATTTTCCGCCAATAGCGAAAATAAAAAAACACACGCGCCAATCGCCAATTTTAGGCGACGGCCAGCGAAAAAACTCACCCCGCCAAACACCCCCTTTCCTCCAAACCCCAAAGGCCACGCGCCCAAAATGAAAAGCCCAGTTTAGCCAAAAGCGCCTTTTTTCTTTTTCTTTCGAAAAAAAACTTGGACGCGTCCGCCGGATCGTCGGATCCTTGGTTTGGCCTTTTTCCCAAAGCCAAGGAAAACGTTTTGGATGGAAAATATTGTACTCTTTCCGGGCCTTGGAGGCAATATGGGGGGTTTTTGGGAAGGGTTCGGCCGATCCTTAAACCCAAACGGGCCCCTCCAAGACCGGCTGGCCAGATTGAGACTCCCGATTGGTTCCTATATAATGAAAACGTAACGAAACCCCAAAAATCGCCCCGGCCCAACCAAAACCCGGCCTTGGCCGGATCCACGCCCGAAAACCCGCGAGGCCATGGGCCCCCATGGGCCCCGGGGATTTTTTTTAACTTTGGACCAGTTTTTCTGGGGGCTAATCGTGTTTAAGTTTATTTTTTTCGCCTCGGTATCCATCGAAGACAACATAATTAAAGTTTTGAGGCGCTATCGCGCCCAGGAAGAAATCGAGTACCGTTGCGAACTGTCCAAGAGCCTTAAGGAGCTTGAGAGTTACGCGCCCCCGCCGGGCTTTGACGCCATCATCGCCAGGGGTTTTAGCGTGGACGTTTTGGAGGAGAGAAAATTTGACTGCCCCATCATCAGGATGAAATACTCCAGCATCGAGGTCATTAACGCCATCTTTGAGAGCCGGGAAAAATTTCACCCCCGCAAGATCGCCGTGATAGGGCCGCCCAGCTTGGTCGTGGCCAGTGAAATCATCAATAAAATCGTCGAGGTTCCCACGGAAATTTACGTCCAGACCGGGCCCTTCGTCCCCACCGAAAACATCATCGAAATGGCCTTAAATAACGGCTGCGATACCATCGTGGGCGGCGGGACGGCTTTTTTGGCCGCCAACAAGAAAAACGTCCAAGCCTCCTTCGTTAAACCCGACGCCGAGACCCTCTGGGACGCCATAGACCACGCCGTCAAAACCATCACCATCCAACGGGGCGAAAGGGAAAAAAGGGAAACCTTGCAAACGGTCATGGATCATTCCCCGGAGGGCTTGATGTTAATTGACGGCGACGGCACGGTCTCCATCCATAACGGTTTTGTCGAAAAAAGGCTGGGTTTTCCCCAGGGGACCGACAAACCGCCTTTGTTTGAGAGCTTACTCCCGAACCTGGCCGGGACCTACGAGAAAAGTTTAAGGCAAAAAAGCGGCCCGGAAAACGAGCTTTTTACCGTAAACTCGGCTACTTACTCGGCCTCCTTTGTCCCGGTGGTCATCGGCGGATTAAGAAAAAGCACCCTTTTCATCTTCCAGGACGTGGACAACATCCAGGAGATGGAAGCCCAAATAAGGAAAAAAATCCACGCCAAAGGGATGCAGGCCAAGTACGAATTTAGCGACATCGTCTCCAACGACGCTTCCATGCACTCGATTATCGAGACGGCCAAACGATTCGCCGCCGTGGATTCCAACGTTTTGGTCGAGGGCGAGACGGGAACCGGCAAAGAACTTTTCGCCCAGAGTATCCACAACGCCAGCGGCCGGAGAAAGCGCCCTTTCGTGGCCATAAACTGCGCCGCCTTACCCGAACACCTCTTGGAAAGCGAACTTTTTGGTTACGCGGCCGGATCTTTTACCGGGGCCTCCAAGGAAGGCAAAAAAGGACTCTTTGAGCTGGCCCACAACGGGACTTTGTTTTTGGACGAGATCTCCGAAATGCCCTTGTCGTTTCAAGGCAAACTACTACGGGCCTTGCAAGAGAGGGAAATACTACGCATTGGCGATGACAAGATAATTCCCATCGACGTGAGGATCATCGCCGCCACCAACAAGGATCTAAGGGCCATGGCCAAAAGCGGCCTTTTTCGGGAAGATATTTATTTTCGCCTGGACATATTACAAATTTCCATTCCGCCCCTACGGGAACGGCCCGGGGACATCATCCCCCTTTTCACCCTTTTCCTTAAAACCTACGCCAAAAAATTCTCCAAACCCATGCCGGAGCTTAGTTCCGAGTGCCGAAGTTTACTGAAAAGTAATCCCTGGCGAGGCAACGTCCGGGAACTTAAAAACATGGCCGAAAGGGTCATGGCCATGCATAACCCCCGGGTCTCGGACATCGGCCAGGTCATGAGAACGGTCTTTGCGGTCAAGGCCCCTTCCAGGCAAAAGGGAAACGGCAAACAAGACGAGAAGGCCAAAATCACCCAGGCCCTAACCATGGGCTCAAACCGCCAGGAGGCGGCCAAAAGCCTGGGAATGAGCCGCTCGACCCTCTGGCGCAAAATGAAATCCTACAACCTAAACTAAATCCTAAAATAACCTCGGCCCAAAGGATATCCCGGCAAAAAAGCCCAGGTAAATCGCCCCCGGCCTTGGGCTTGAAAAACCCACAATCCGATGACTTCACCCCCTCCCAAAACAGCCCGATAAACGCCCAAAATCGGCCCGCCACGGCCTTCCATCAAACTAATCGCGCCTCTAACCCCAAGGGATAGCTTCAAAGCGCTCTAGGCCCCATAAGGCCCGTTTCGAAAAAACGCGAGGGCGACCAATTATCCGCACAGCCAGGCGCCAACCCTGGCCTCAAACCTGGCCTTAGATCTTGGCCCAGCCCTATCGTTTAAAACCCGGACTCTTGGTTAACTTCTATTTGAATGAACCTTAAGGGTCAATTCGAAAGAAGCTAATACCTTTACTTTAAATCCATTAAGGGGTATTTTAATAACGGGCTAGGGGTTAAACTCGACAATTTCCCGGGCGATTTAAATCCCGCCCAAAAAAACGCGTCGCCGCCACCTTGAAAGTACCCTAACCGCTCGCCTCGGTTATGAACCAAGTGAGTGAGTAAATAACTTTAAAGCCCCAAAACCCTTTTTTATCTTAAAAATGGCATAAAATCTAACAAAACTAATTGGATCCTTAATACATCACAATAGTTAAAATAGCTATCATTTGAAAAGGCCATAACATGAAAATCAAACTGTCAATACTTTTATTATCGCTTATATTATTGCTTAACCCCAATAATTTAAACGCTCAAACAGTTGATGAAATGTTCCATGAATTAGTTATATGGAATAGAGGATTTATATATCCTGAGGAAAGAGGTGGGGCAATAAATTTTATGGCTTATGTTTTATATGATGAATCAAAAGTTTTTGAGCCAATCACTGACTTAACTTTACACACAAATTGTGGAATAGTAGAATTTAATCATGAATTTGATGGTTCTAGAGCCAATATGCTTGCTGAAACCGTATTAC
>JAITLH010000180.1 GCA_031277995.1 Deltaproteobacteria bacterium | reverse complement strand
TCGGCGGTGAAGGTGGTTATGACATTGGGCGTGGAACGCACGGATATGCGGCCGTTCCCGCGGTTTATGATGGCCCAGACCATGGCCAGGCCCAGGCCGTGACCCTTGTCCTTGGTGGTAAAGAAAGGCTCAAAGATTCTTTTGACGTTTTCCTCGCTGATGCCCACGCCGTTGTCTTGGACGGACAGGCTCACGAAATCGGGGTCAGGGTGGGTGGTTTCGACGATTATGTAGGGCTTTCCCGTGACCTCGGCCGCCTCGATGGCGTTTTGAATGAGGTTAAAGATGACTTGGCTTAGCTGGCCGTAATCGAAGTAAACCTTGGGGACGTGGTTTAGGTGGATTTCGATATTGACCTCCTGGCCCTTCCAGCTGGAAAAGATCTGGAGCTGGTCTTCGATCATGGCGTTTAGGTCCAGGGCCTGGGGTTTTCCGGCCGTGGGCTTGGCGAAGGACAAAAAATCCTCGACCAATTCCTCCAAGCGATCCATCTCGCGGCCGATGATGTTCATAAGCCGGCTTTGGTCTTGGGCTTTGAGGGTCTGGTTTAGGATCATGTCCCATGAGCCGCTCATGGAAGCCAGGGGGGTCCTAATCTCATGGGCCAGGCCGGCGGCCAGCTGGCCCACGGCGGCCATGTGCTCGCTCCTTTTTATCTCGCTTTCCATAAGGTTCATGGCCGTCAAATCCTTTATGACCATGAGGTGGCCCCAATCCTCGTTTTTGGCGTCCTTTAGGGTCAAAAAACTAAGCTCGATATCGAGCTCGGCCCCGTCGCTTGGCCGCACGTGCCTAAGTTTTAGGCCTTTGAAGCGGCGGCTGGCCTCGGGCCGATCGAGCGCGAAGGGCGGGCCTTCGGCGGCGTCAAGCTCGGGAAAAAGCGAGCTCCAATGGGTCCCGAAAATTAGGCTCGGGGAGACCTTTAGTAATTCCCGCCCGGCCGGGTTAATGGAAAGGACCTGGCCTTGGTTGTCGGTGGTGATTAAGCCGGAATCGATACTCCTAATGATGTTGTCGTTTAGTTCCGAAAGGCGATCCAAGGAAGCTTGGCTGGAAACCAGGGCTTGGCTTGAAAGATCGAGCTGGGTCGATAAATGGCCGCTTAAAACCGCCACCAAATAGGTGGCCCCGGTATTGACCAGGATATTTAAGGCCAATTCAACCGAGCTCATGTAGACGCCCAGGGCCGGAAGCCCGGGTAAGAGGCCGTAATAATGGAGATCCAAAATGGCCGCCCAGGCCGTGGCCGCGAGGGTGGCGGCGATAAAGGAAATCCTAAGGCCCCCCAAAAAGGCGCTGTTTATGACCACGACCAGAAAAATGAAGTTTAGGGTGCTATCGTATCCGCCCGTCAAAACGATGATGACCGCGGCCACCAAGGCGTCGCAAAACATCTGGATGACAATCTGGGGGCCGGCCTTAAAGAGCTTGGGGAGCAGGTAGTAATGAAAAAACGAGAGCGAATAGGAGAGGATTAAGACGATGGCGATGACCGGGGACCAAAACCTAAAAATCACGTCCCCGCGGCTATTTATGTATAAGAGAATTATCGTCAAAGCCAGGAAGGTGCTCATCAAAAGCCGCAACATGAAAAGCCATCTCTGACGGCTACGCTCAATGGTGCGCGGTAACCACATTTGATTAGACATTGGCGTTCTTATGGCTTCCTTTTAAAGATTTTAGTTAAGGCTTTGGGGCGCTGGGCTTTAACGTCAAAACGGCCCGGCCCGGGCAGTCCGGGGCGGGCCGTTTGGTAAAGCGGGGTTTGGCCTGGCGCTTGGGCCAGGACTTAGGCTTAGGCTTAGGCTTAGGCCGGGGGCGGGGGCCGCGGGGCGGGCCTTTTAGCCCACGGCGGCGCCCATGCCGAAGATGGGTAAGTACATGGCGATAATGAGGGTGCCGACGGTCGTTCCCAAAAAGACGATCATCATGGGCTCGATCATGGTCATGACCGTTTCCACGGCGGCGTCCACCTCGTCGTCAAAAAAGTCGGCGATCTTTAGGAGCATGACGTCTAACGCGCCGGCTTCCTCCCCGACGGCGATCATGGAGGTCACCATGTTGGGGAAAACGGCCGATTCCAGGAGGGGATCGACCAGGGGCCGGCCTTCGGCGATGGCCGCCTTGGAATCCAAGAGGGCCTCCTCGACCACGCGGTTTCCGGCCGTCCCGGCGACGATGTCCAGGCTGGTTATGATGGGAACGCCGGCCTGAAGCATGGTAGCCAGGGTCCGGGTGAACTTGGAGACGGCCACCTTCCTGATAAGATCGCCAAAGACGGGCATCTTTAGGGAATAGCTGTCAAAAAGGTACTCCCCGACCGGGGTCTTGACAAACTTCTTGACGGCGATGCCAAAGGCCACGATGGCCGGGAAGATGATGTACCACCTGGACATGAGGATATTGGAGGCGTCGATGACCTTTTGGGTCAGCCAGGGTAGCTCTTTGTCGAAGCTGCTGAACATTTCCTCAAAGGTGGGGATGACGAAGATCATGATGACCAGCATGACCACCACGCCCACGAAGAGAACGATCAGCGGGTAAGCCAGGGCCGACTTGACCTTTCTCTTGAGTTTTTCGGCCTTTTCGATGTATTCGGCCAAGCGCTTCAAGATGGTGTCCAAAATACCGGCCGTCTCCCCGGCGGCCACGAGATTGCAGTAGAGGCTGTCAAAATGCATGGGGTATTTGCGCAGGGCGTCGGAGAGGGTGGCCCCGGACTGGACCGAGTTATTGATGTCGCGCAACATCGTTTTAAGGGTGGGGTTGTCGGTCTGATCGGCCATGATCTTAAGGCACTGGACCAAAGGGAGACCCGCGTCGATCATGGTCGAAAACTGCCTGGTAAAAAGCATGACGTCTTTGACCGTGATTTTTTGGGCAAAGAGCGGGATGCCGGCCAGGAGATCCTTGGGAGCGTCCTTGATGTTGTAATCGCTTATCCTTAGGCGCTTTAAAAAGGCCTCAACCTGCCTGGTATCCTGGGCCTCCATGGTGCCCTTACGTTTTTTGCCCTTGGCGTTAACTCCGCTCCAAGCGTAAATCGGCATAGTTCCTCCACATGCCAAGGCCGGGGCCACCAAAAAAACTGACGAACGAGCGTCAGGGGCCCATGGCCGTTGATCCGCCCCGGAAAATTTCTTAATGGGGCTAGGTCCGGCGCTTTTTTAAGGTCATTTTTACTGGGGCTAGGTCCCCTCGCCCCCGGCTATCGATTCGGGGGGTTGGGCCAAATCCCATTTGGCTTATTGGCTTTGGCCAAAGGCGCGGCCGGGGACAAAGGCGGGGCCGGGGCCGGGGGGAAGGGGTCAAACGACGGTGGCGATTTTTTGGCCCCAAAGGCCCAAGGTCAAAGGCGAGCGGGCGAAAAAAGCTGGCCGGTACTCCATAAATACGGGGTGAGGAAATTTAACTTCCTTAGACCATGATACAATATCATGACCTAAAATAAAACTAAATTTTAAGAGATTTGTAATTTAGTTACGTCGCTTAGAAGAAATTTAATCTTTAGATAACTTAACCATAAGGCCCTTCGGGCGCCCCCCGGGGGGGGGTTTGGGG
>JAITLH010000327.1 GCA_031277995.1 Deltaproteobacteria bacterium | reverse complement strand
CGCCCCCTAAGCTCCCCCCAGGCCGGTAAACTTAAAAGCCGGTAAGCTTAAGGGCCCGTAACCCCAGGGGCCGTAACCCCAGGGGCCGTGACCCCAGGGGCGGTAAACTAAGGGGCCGTAACCTTGGGCCCGGAGTTTTGGGGCCAATCAACGGGCGGCAAGGCGGTTAACCAAAAGTGCTAACCATTGGCTCGACGGCGGGCCTGAGACTAAGAGACGTCATCATCATCATGGTTTTGGGATTGGTCCTAACCGATCTTTCCTATCTCCCGACGGTAGTTAGAACCGTAGGCTGGGCCTCCCCGGAATGGTCCCTAATCTTGGTCCTGTACCTGGCCTCCCGTTCCAGTTTTACCGCGGCCGCCATCACCGCCTTTTTCCTGGGCTGCTTCCAAGACGCCCTGACCATTTCGCCCGAGGGCCTGGAATCGTTGGCCTTGGAGCTAATCGTCATCATCATGGCCTTTGGCTCCGATTACATGAAGGTGCATAATTTTTTACTGGTAATCTTGGTCATTTTGGCTTCGTTACTAAAAAATACCATCTTCATCCCGGGCCTCCTAAGCGTCATGGGCCTCTACATGGGCGTTTCGACCTACATTTTGTTCGATTGCCTGGTTAAGGCCATAATCACGGGCCTGGTCGCCATTCCCTGCCTGGCCATCTTGGATCTTCTAACTAAGTCCAAGGATGAAACGCTCTAGAAATCGCGTTTCGCCCTTGGATCTCCTTGGCCTCCTTGGCCTCCTTTTGGGGCCGGGGGTCCCTTGGCCCCCAACGCGCCCTAGGTGGGCTTGAAACCACCAAATGTTGGGTTGGCCGGGACTTTGATAGCTATATATGGGAAATTTTTCTAAGGCTGATTGAAATTTGTCTAGGTTACGGTAAAATTAAGGTCTGAGGGGTAGAAAGATTGAGCCTAGCTTGTCGGCCGGTTTGAACATACCCTGAAAAGCCGTGACAAATTAAATCGTTGCTTTATTCGATAAATCGTGGTAATCTTAATTGGGTCAATAAGACTCTTTTTATTCCATGATAAATTAAATTAAAGGTTAAAAATTAAAATAGATACTTTCCTATCAAGAAATTTTGTCTCATAAATTAAAAAGCGATAACTATTTTTGAGGTTTAAGCTAAAAAAATGGCCTTGTTTGGCGTTTAAATGTAACGAATAGTTACATTCTCCGTTCCCAAAAAATAAAGCTAGTTATTTTAAAGATTTAGCTAAAAAAATCAGTAACGCTTTGCATAAATTACCTACGAACGTATAAAAATCCCCACATTTTGTAAGTAAACTTGATAAATCATAGGCGTTTTGCCTCGGCCCGTTGGGGCCGACGGTAGTCTTTTTTCTCCCGAGGCCTTTGTCTTGTCCCAAAACTTAGAGAAAACCTACGAAGATAACCCGGAAAAAATCGGTTGGCTGATTTTTTTAAAAGTGGCCATGGTGGCCGTTTTTTCCATCTTCGTCCTGAGGTTGTGGTTTTTGCAAATAGACCAGGGCCAGCAGTACTTGGAAAATAGCTATTCCAACCAGTTTAGCTCGGCCTTGATCCCCACTTCCAGGGGCTTGGTAACCGATCGCCACGGGCGGCCCTTGGTCGAAAACGAGGTGGTTTTCGAGGTTAGCGTCATCCCCAAAAACGTGATCGATCCCGAGGCCCTCACTAACGAACTGGCCATTTTGACCGGGGCCTCGGCCAAAGATCTTTTGGAAAAATTCAAGTCCTACCAAAAGTCCCGGCCCTATTCGTCTAGCATACTGATTTCCGGCTTAAACCGGGCCGATCTGGCCCTAATCGAGAGCCGCAAGCATGAAATGGCCGGGCTTTCGGTCGAGATAAACTCGGTTCGTAAGCCCATTAAGGGCGACTTCGCCCCCCACGTCATTGGCTACATAGGCGAGATAAGCCAGGACCAGCTTGACGGCGGCGCCTATCCCGGCTATCGCCGGGGCGATCTGGTGGGCCAAAGCGGCGTGGAACAGAGCCTGGAAGGCTTACTCCACGGCCAAAAGGGCAGCCGCCAGATGACCGTTGACTCCAAGGGCCGGATGTTAGAGGAGCTAAGCGTGGAATACCCCCAGCCCGGGTATGACATAAAGCTCACCTTGGATAGCCGTTTGCAGCGGGTGGCCCAATCGCTTTTGGGCGAGCAGGCCGGGGCCATCGTGGTGATGGATCCCAGAAATTTCGAGATCCTGGCCTTGGCTTCCAGCCCGATCTTTAATTTGTCCGATTTCGTGGGCGGGATCTCAAGCGAGCGTTGGCGTTCCCTAAACGAGGATCCCTTTAGCCCCATGCAAAACCGGGCCGTGAACGGCCAGTATTCCCCGGGCTCGACTTTCAAGATCGCCGTATCCCTGGCCGCCTTGGCCGAGGGGGTGATTACCCCGGAAACGGCCTTTACCTGCGCCGGGGCCCTAAGGCTCGGTAACCACAGCTTTGGCTGCTGGAATCGCCACGGCCACGGTTACGTAAACCTCCACAATTCCCTTAAACACAGCTGCGACGTCTACTATTACGAAGTGGGCCGCCGGCTCGGGGTGGACAGGTTGGCCGCGAGGGTGCGGGAGTTTTTTGGTTTGGGTAGGACCTTGGGCTTGGAACTAAAATCCGAAAAGGGCGGGCTGGTCCCCGACCAAGCCTGGAAGATGAGACGCTACGGTCGCGGCTGGAATCAGGGCGAAACTTTGCCGGTTTCCATCGGCCAAGGGTATTTATTAACCACTCCGTTGCAGGTAGCCCAATATACAGCGGTCTTGGCTAATGGAGGTACACTATATAGACCTCATCTGGTAAAAGAAATATTTGATTTCGACGGTAGAATAGTGCATAATAGTACCCCTGAAGTATTAAATCAGATGTCCGTCAGCCCTGAGTATATAAATAGTGTCAAAAAAGGCATGGAAGCCGTCGTAAACGACCCCGGGGGCACGGGGCGTAGGGCCAGGCTGCCCGACGTTAAGGTGGCCGGTAAGACCGGAACGACCCAGACCGTCAGTTTGGAAAAGTATCAAGGCTATAGCGCCGCCAACCGGCCCTATAAAATGAAAGATCACGCTTGGTTTACCTCCTACGCTCCGGCCGATAACCCCGAGGTGGTGGTCACGGTTCTTTTGGAGCATACCGGAGGCGGAGGGACCAAATCGGCCCCGGTCGCGGCCAAAATGATGGCCGCTTATTTTGATACCACGATAGACACCAACTTGATGCCGCCTTATCAGGTGCAACCCGATAAGCCCACCGGTTGGAAGGGGGACCTGTGAAAAGGCCGTCTCTACACTTTAGACATCTTGAGAATTTTAACTGGATCGTGTTATTCGCCACGCTGGCTTTGCTGGCCATTGGCTTTATTAACCTGTTTTCGACCTCCGGGGGCGAGCTATCCTTTTGGAATAGTTTTTCCAGGCAGCTTATCTTTACCTGTTTCGCCTTGCTGCTTTTGGGCGCTTCCCTGTTTTTTGATTACAGCCTTCTCAAGTACGTCTCTTGGCCCCTCTATTTTATATCCATTATTTTAGTCATTTTGGTTAAGTATTACGGCATTAACGTCAACGGGGCCACCCGTTGGTTACCCCTTTTTACCCAGGAGATTCGTTTCCAGCCCTCGGAAGTCATGAAGATCGCCGTGGTCGTGGCCTTGGCCGCCTACCTTAGCTCCAAGCCCACCAAAAACGGCTTGGGCGTAACCGATCTGATCTTCCCGGCCATCTTGGTCGGCATTCCCTTCTACGTCATCCTAAAGCAGCCCGACATGGGCACGGCTCTCCATATTGGCCTTACCGTCGTCCCCGTCTTCGTTTTGCGCAAGGTTAGGACCTGGGTCCTGGTTACCACCGTGGCCGTTTTCATGGCCGCCTTTAGCTGGCTCTTTTTCTTTGGCGGCCTTAATTTCCTCCTAAAACACGAGGTGGTCCATGGCTATCAGCTCGATCGCTATGAGAGCTTTCTAAAAAGCGGCAAGGATACCACCGGCAAGGGCTGGCAGATTACCCAGGCCAAAAACGCCATCGGCAGCGGTCAGGTCAATGGCCGCGGTTACATGGAAGGCTCCCAGCAAAAGCATGGCTTTTTGCCGGCCGCCGAGACCGATTTCGCCTTTGCCGCCCTGGCCGAGGAATGGGGTTTTGTGGGCGCGGTGGTGACCCTGGGCCTCTTTTTTATCCTGGTTTGGTCCTCCCTTTCGGCGGTGGCCCGAAGTAGGGACTCCTTTGGCACCTTGCTTATCGTGGGCATGGCCTCCCTCATCTTTTTTCAGATGATCATTAACGTGGCCATGGTCACGGGCCTCATCCCCGTGGTGGGCATCCCCTTACCCTTCATAAGCTACGGCGGCACCTCGGCGGTCATAAACATCATGTCGGTGGCCGTGGTCTTAAACGTCAGCATGCGTCCCTACAAGTTCGCCGAAGTCCCCATTGCCGAAAACCCCCTCCTTTGGGAAAGCCCGCCCCAAAACCGCCTGGTCGAGGAGCCCGGAAGTGGCGTCCGCCGCCTCCTGCCCCACGATCCCAAAGAACCCGATCTCCATCCGCCCCATCGGCTCCCCCACTTCAAGCCCTGGCTCAAACACCTGGCCCCCAAAAGCTGGGTCAACCACCAGCTCCTGGAGCCATAAAGGCTCCATTGCCCCCAAGGCCCCAAAGGCCCCACCGCGGCCTCACGAGGCCCCCCCCAAAAACTTTTACGCTCGCGGCCACCCCAATCGGATGAACGCGAGCGTTTTTTTTTACCCCTAAGGAGCCATGCCCATGGCCAACAAAAAAGTTTTGGCCTAACTTACGGCGCCGTGATCCCCCTTGGCGCGGCCTTTGGCGGCCTTATTTTTAATGGCCGCCAACGCCCCCCCTGGGATTCCCATTTCGCCTTGGATCCTCGGCGCCTTTGGGCGCCTTTGGACGCCTTGGCCAGCGTTGGGGAATTGGGCTTTGCCTACCCCGGTTCCCGGTTTGGCCTACGAGGGCC
>JAITLH010000324.1 GCA_031277995.1 Deltaproteobacteria bacterium | reverse complement strand
ACTTTTTTGGGAGTCTGGGTCTGAGTCTGGGTCTTGGTCTGGGTCGCCTGGGGCCTTAGGGGGGCCTGGGGCGAGATGCGGGTAAAGGTTGGCCATATGGTCGTTAGGTTCGCTTAAAGCTTGGTCTTGTGGGGTCTCGGGCCCGGCGGGGGCTTGGGGGCCGGCTGCCCGATCGCTTCGATCTTCGGGCCATTTGGAGGTATCGAGGGGCACCATGTTTTCCTCGATGGTTTTGGTAAACTCGGCCTTGAAGCGCCCTAGGTGACCGTAGACCTTGGCTAGCGTTCGGGCCACCTTGGGGAGTTTGTCCGGACCCAAAACGATTAAGGCCACGGTCAGGATGACGGCCACCTCGGCCAGGCTAAAGCCAAACATTCGCGGGGGGCTTTTCTAGGCCTTGGGCCGATCGGGGCCGTTTTTGGCCGAATCCGAGGGGTCGGCTTGGCTTTCTTTGGGGCCGGAATTCTCCTGGGGGTCATCTTGGCCCGATAAACCCTTCCGAAAATTTCTAAGGCCTTTACCCAGGCCCTTTCCAAGTTCGGGTAAGCGTTTGCCGCCAAAAACAATCACGATGATTAAAATAATCACTATGATTTCATAGAGATGTAGATTAGCGAACATAAAAACTCCAAAAACGGCACTTAATAGTTAGAACGTTAAATATTAAGTTTAGTTTTCTTTTATTTTTAGAAAATTTAAAAGCTCAATCGTCAGTAATAAAGGCTATAACTTCTTTAAGATCGCTCCAAAATTCTCTTTTTATTTCGATTAATTCCATGACCGTGGGTAAATCAAAGGTCACCTTTAAGGGCACCTTTTGGCCTCGGCCAATAACCCATTTGCTTTGCCTTTGAAAGGCAAAGCGCATTTGCGTACCGGTAAGATGGGTGGCCGGGGTTTCCCCCAAGGCGACCACGGCTTTGGGACCCACCAGTTCGATTTCCCTAAATAGCGTATTGACGCAAGCCTTCATGGGGAAGGTTTCCGCGTAGTTGGCCGGATCAGGCAAGGGACACTTGGAGATGGGGGTGACGTAAACGTCCTCGGGCTTAAGCTTTAAGCCCTTGGTGATGACGGTTTCAAAAAACTCCAACTCTGGCCCCACGGGAATGGTCCGGCTGGGAATCGAGTCATAGGAAGGCGGGTCAAAAACAAAAACTATGGGCGCCCCGCTTGGTCCCCGGCCCGGTATGACCCCTTTGTTTTCTTGGCAAAGGGAGCAGTTTTTACACGATTCCAGGGCCCGGTTTAATTCTTCAATGGTCTTGGCCCCTTCGATCCAGGAAGTATCGACCGAGGAGATTTTGGGCGGCTCCTTACAGACCCGCCCATAAACCTTGGCTTTGGCCGGGGGAGGGGCCGTGGCCGTGCCCGTGGCCTTAGCCGTTGGCCGAGGCTTACTTACGGAACTTCTTGGGTAGCCACTTTGGGCCTCCCCGGGGTAGCCGCCCCGGGAGTCAGGGTAATCTGGGTAAGCGTCCGGGTAGCTCGTACTTTCAGGCGCCGGCGCCCCGCGGCCAACGGGCGGGGCCTTGTCGTAAGTTCTGGAAGAAGTGGGCCTTAGGGGTTCGTAGCCGGCCTGGGCCATGATTTCGTCGGGACTAAGCGCCTTACCGACGCTCCTGGGCGACAAAGCCGTAGGGCTTGGGGGGTCGCCTTGAACGGGAGTTTTTTTGGCCGGCTCGCGGATAACCTGGGTCCTGGGCCTGGCCGCGTAAGGGTCGGCCCCTTGGGCGTAGGGGTCAGGGGGGCTTTTGGCGCCGGCCGGGCCGTAAGCCCTGGCGCTTGGCGACTTTGGGGAATCTTCCTTTCCAAAGGAAAGGGCAGCGAAATCAATGTCAGGCGCTTTGATCTTTTTGGGCGGGATAACGGGCAAAACCTCGGTAAGGCACAATTGGTCCATATACTCAAGGGCGGCGTAGACGTCCGAGATAAGATTTCGCAAATAAGCGCTTTGGGACATTAGGATAGCCTGAATTTAAAAGTAAGAAGGGACTTTTAGCCAAAAATTTTCTTTTGGCCCATCGACAAAACTAATGGACTTGGTAAAAATCAATGGGTCCATGGTACCAAAAAAACAAGGTCCAGTCATTAGCCCTTTCCCCAAGGCCAATGACTGGCCCCGGGACTGGACCAGGGACTGGCACTGGGACGGGCCTAAAAACGGCTTGGGGCTAGGGCCAAGGTTTTTCTAAATCTCCCAAACTTTGTTTTGGCGTTAGCCATGGCCAATGGGGGCTTGGGGGAATAAAGAGTAAAAGAGTATTTAAGGAAAAACATGGAGAAGGGGGATTGACTCGGGCCGGGGGGAGTTCTGGGCCGGGCTTGAAATTTCGGTCAGGGGGATTTAAATGCCCCTGACCGAAAAGTCGTTAATTTGATAGACGGGTAAATTGTCAACCCACAAAAGGCCCTTAAAGGTTATGAAATCGGAACCCGCTTTGGTGACCTTAATCCCGAGGTAGACTTCCTTACTGGTGGGGATGACTTGCCCGCGGTAGAGCCAGCGATGTTCAAGGCCGTTTATCGGGGTTTGCCACTGGACCTTGACGTCCTCCAAGGGCACGTGGGTTCTAAAAAGGGCCGCCCAGAGGACCTTACCGGTCTGGATAAAGCACTCCAGGCCCAGGGAACCGGGCCAGACGGGATCTTGGGGGAAGTGGGCGGTAAAAAACCAACCGTCCTTATCGACATGGTAGCGGCCAAAGGCCCGGCTGCTGGCCCTTAGGTCAACTTGGACTTCGTTTAGTCCCCGCCAAGGAACCTCGGGCCAGGAAAGGCCCGTGGGGTATTTCTTGAAATCATTGGGGGGCGGGGGATCGGTTAATTCCTCAACCAAATTCTTAATCGCCGGGAGGCCTTTTAGTTCATAGAAACTTTCCGGGCTATGGAAGCCAAAATCGGCCTGGCCTTGGTAGATGACCTCCCCGTTCCAAAGGGAGCTAAACTCAAACTTTTGGACGTGAGTTTTGGGCCCGACGCTGGATTGTTTTAACGTGGCCGTGGTCACGATTTTTCCGGAAAACTCGTCCACGACCTTATGGGAGATGGCCTTCCCGCCCAGGTTCCTAAAGCGCATGGGCCCGTGAAAGGACAGGGCCGAGCCCATGTACGAAGACAAAAACCCGCAGCTCTGGAGGGCTATCTCGTTTATGGCCGCGTAAGGGAAAATCGGCTTAATCCCTTTGGCCTTTTCCAATATCCACTTCCGGGACCCGTGTTTCTCTTCGATGAAGTAGGTCGCCTCAACCTTGGTGCCCACCTCGACCACGCCCACCCGGCCTTGCAAGACCTTGGCCTGATCGATAAAGTCGAAAGGATACTTGGGTAACCTGGCCACGAAAGCGCCTTTGTCAAAGCGCGAAAAAAGCGGCCCCAGGGCTTTTGAGAGCCTCCCGACGCTCATCTCCAGTAAGCGTCTTTTGTCAAAAAAATCTACCCTTTTGGGTACCGAAACTCCCCCGTTGCCATTACCCGTAGCTCCCCCCGTTTGGGCGGCTGGCTTTATGTCCGAACGGATATTGGCCAAAAGGTCGCCCCCGGGGTTAGCCCTAAAACCTCCGCCCCCCGGCCCTTCGCCCGCGGAGCTTTCTAATACACTTCCGGGGTTGGCGTTTGGAAAGGCCCCCAGGGGAGGGGCCGATAAAGAGTGTTTTTGGCCGTCCTTAGGGTCGTCCCTGGGGACGGCCTGAAGCTCCGCTTCACTGCCTCCGCCCTTGGAGCCGCCCTTTGGGTCGCCTCTGCGCCCGCTTGGCTGGCCGCTTTCCTGGCCATTTGGGGTCTTGCCTGGGGAATCGGCCCCGCTTGGCGCCTTGCTTGGCGCCATGTTTGGCGCGTTACTGGGAGAGTTACTGGGAGAGTCGCCGGGAGCGCCGTTGGGCAAGTTGTCTTTGGCCTGGGTTTTACTTACGGGCCTACGGATGGTTACCACCAAGGACTTCGCCGCGGCGCTTTTTTCGGCGGCTTTGGAGGGTTTTCGGCCCCTGGGCGCGGGGGGTAACCCGAGCGTTTGGTCCTTGGGCTCACTGGTGACCCTTACGGTTTTTAACCTTTTGGGTTTTGGGCTTTGGGAAGGCGCCATGGCCCGCCCTTTGGGGGAATCGGCCCGTGGGCCATACCCGTCCGATAAGCCTTGGCCCAGAAAATCGTCGTCAAAACCGCCCAAAAAACCGCCCTTTGACGGGTCGGGGCCATAGGTCCCCTCCGAGCCATTGGGCCAGGTCTTAGATTGGGTTTTCTCGGTTTGGGTGGTCAGGAGATCATCAGGCAAAAAAAGCGCCATCAGTTCCGGGGCGATGCCTTGGAGCCTAAGGCCGATGTCATTGGCTTCCACGATGGGCCGATCGTCGGCGAACATGATGGCCTCGGCCACGGCGTAGGGTTGCAAGGACACGAAAAACCGATCCGGGATGGTTAGTTTTTTTAGCGCATGGTCGGGCGCGAGGGTGGTCTGGGCGTAGAGATCGTATTCCCCGGAGCTTGGGCACCAAACCCCCACGTCCTTTAGGTGAACCTCATAGGAAATGGTTTTGGTTTGGGGGGTGACTTGCCCCCGGCACCTTAGGATCTGGTTTAGGCCCAAGGGCGGCTGAAAGGAGGCCGAATCGTTTGGTCCCAACCAACCCCGGGAAAGTAAAAGGAGCCTTAGGGTCTGCAAGCACCCGTCATACATGAGCGTTCCGGGCATGACCTCATCGCCCTTAAAGTGCGAGGTCAGATACCAAGCCTGGGGGTCAACCTTAACCTCGGTTTTGATAAAACCCTTGCCATATACGCCCCCGCTTTGCTCGATTCTGGTGGCCCGGTCGATTAAGCCCAAAAGCCCGTCGGGTAAAACCAAGGGCGAGGCCGGGGCGACTTTGGCGATAAGGCTACCCAAGGGATTCACGTCACCCAAGCGCAGGGCCAAAAGGGCCTTTTGATCCAAACCGGTAATCGATTCGTCAACCAAAGGACCTATTTTAAGGCCGCTGTAGTAACCCGGAAGCGTCCCCACCTGATTAGGGGCGCCGTGGTTAAGGGCGCTTTGGCTAAGGGCGCCTTGGTTAGGGGCGCTGGGGTA
>JAITLH010000298.1 GCA_031277995.1 Deltaproteobacteria bacterium | reverse complement strand
GGGGTCACCAAAACGATCAAACGCTCCATCGCTAGTGACCCCCAGGCTTCCTCACGTCAAGACAGCCAAGCTTCTAAGGTTACCTAAGCCTAGGAGGCTGACCCTTAAGATCCAAGCCCATAGGACGCCTGACTTTCCATGTCCCCGCCCTTAGAATGAGATCATGAGGTTACTAATTTTCTCTTTTAGGTTAACCTGTCAGTTTTTTTATTTATATAGCATAATAAATAAAAAAATCAAGCTAAAAATATAAATTATACTACTTTTTTACTTCAAAATATGAGGTTAAAAATGATATTAGACGCTCATGTTCATCTTGGCGAAGACGTTGTCTTTGATGAAGTTCAAACCGAACAGCAACTAGAAGAATTTTACGCCAAATATAACGTGGACGGCGGGATCATCCAGCCATACATTGGCCGACCGTATTTGGAAGATACGAGACAGATCCATGACCGCATAGCCGCTTTTGTTAAATCGAGCCATAAACGCTGGTGGGGCATGGCTTCGATCAACCCTCACTTTCGACCGGAAGACTATGACTCAGAGGCCAAACGTTGCGTTAAAGATCTTGGCTTTGTGGGACTCAAGATCACCCCTATCGCCCATGCCTGCCACCCTTCCTCCAAAGACGCCTTCCACGTCTTTGAGATCGCTAGATCGTTGTCCGTTCCCTTAATGATCCACACCGGAGCCGGAATCCCCTTCTCAGACCCCATCAGCGTGGTTAAGGGCTTGGAATACTTTAAGGACGTGGTCGTGGTGTTGGCCCACGCCGGCTCGGAGATGCATAACCAACAGGCCACTTACTTGGCTGAAAAGTTTGAAAACGTCTTCCTTGAACCCAGCTGGGTTGGGGTTATTGGCGTCGGCGTTATGATTAAGAAAGTAGGATCTTCAAAGGTCATGTTTTCATCAGATAATATCTATCAAATTCCAGTTGAATTAGCTAAATACCATTCTATATTATCTGATAAGAATGATTTAGAGAATGTTCTTTATAAAAACGTAGCTTCAGTATACAAACTAAATATATAACTAACAATTTTGACATATTTTCCATCGCTCATGAAAGGGGACGATTATGGATATCGCCGTTCTTGGAGCCGGGGCCATGGGTTCCGTCTATGGGGCTTTTCTAGCCAGTCAACCGGAAAATAACGTTACCTTAATCGATATTTGGAGAGAGCATATTGAGGCCATCAACGCTAAAGGCCTTACCATCAATACCCCTGAAGGAGACATGGTGGTGAAAAACCTTACCGCCGTAACCTCCGCCCTGGACCTCAAACCCCAAGACTTGGTCATCATTTTCGTCAAGGCTACCGTGACAGAAGAGGCCATGCGCCAAGCGGCTAACTTAGTTGGGCCCTCGACAATCGCGTTAACGCTACAAAACGGTCTTGGCAATATCGAAAAACTGTGCCGGGTGGTCGATCCCAAGCGGGTCGTTGGGGGTATCAATTCATACGGGTCATCGATGAAAGGTCCAGGGGAAGTTATCTTGCGAGGTCGGGGGGAGACTGTTTTTGGGGAAATCGACGGCAGCCAATCGGAACGGCTCTCGAATCTAAAAAAAGTCTTTGATAAAGCCGGGCTTCCATCCAGCGTCACCACTAACGTTCAGGGCCGGATTTGGACCAAGCTTATAAGCAATATCGCCATAAACGCCCCCTGCGCCATTTTAGGCATAAAAAATGGCCGGCTATTGGAACACCCCGAATCCGTGACCCTATTGGAAGGAGCGGTCACTGAAGCCGTGGCTGTGGGCAAAGCCATGGGCATTATTTTTGAAACGGACGATCCCATCCAATACGCAAAGAAAGTTATTGACAACACCGGGGAAAACGTCTGTTCCATGCTTCAAGACATCCGCGCCAAACGGCAAACCGAGATTGCCGTCATAAATGGGGCGATCGTCGAGGGTGGCTTTAAGCACGGCATTCCCACGCCGATAAACATGGTTCTCACTAACTTGGTAAAGGTCATCCAAGAAAACTATCCAGCTAAATGATTCAAAAGGTACCCTCTGGGGGCTTAGCTTTTCCAACTCCCCCATTCCTAATGCCAAACCTCGTAACCTACAAGGCCTAAAAACTCCCGGGCCTAACCATGGCCCAATCATTTCCCTCTCAAACAAAAAAAATCGCCTACCCCACAAAGAAAGACGGCGGCCACGTTTGTGGCCGCCGCTGTTGTGGCAGGCGATGGGGAATACCCCGTCCGATTTTTGATTGGTATATATGCAGTCGCTTATAGGCAGGATATCAGCCGCTTCTCTAAGCTGATATGGGTGCTGGTTATTCGCGGCCTTTGGCCGCGATTTTCGATCGCCATTTTTAGGTGTTTTTGGTAGAGATCAAAAAGTAGCCAAAAATTTGGAAACCATTGATGAAAACAACCTTGAACGCGACCGAAATTTAAAAAACTTTTTTTCTTCCTCTGATATTGACTTGCTCAATATCCCGTTTCAAGGATAATATAAGCATGAAAAAAAATAAATCAAGGGGATCAACCCCTTTTTTTTGTGGATTTTTTTTAATTTTTTTTTGCCATGCTTTTATCTAATAATTTTTTATCGCTAACTATCTAATATTCTCCCCTTTCTAAATCTTATCGCAACAATTTTGCAATAATGATAAGCTCAACATCTCTCATAAAAGCCTACCCTGATTGAAATTCTAGCGGGTCACTTCTTCCCACTTTTCCCTTCGATTTAATAATAACTTGTTTTTATTCTGGTTTTCAAGTATTTTTTTTAAGTAGACAATGGCATAGTCCGCGACTTTACGCTTCTTAAAAATGATTCGCGAGAAAAATGTATCGATTTAAGCTTCCAGGGAGTATAATTTTTACATTCCCCGTTGAAACTTTTTTTTCGCCACTCGGGCGATTTCCGTTTCGTCAATCTCCCCCGCGCCATCCCCAGGCTTACGCCCCAGGGTTGTTTGAGGGGGTTTAACTTTGTTTTTTCCCGGTCAATAACTTTTTTGGTTTTGATCCATTCAAACTAGATTCCCCATGAGCCTTGGGGACTATTTGGAGATTTCTAATGATCATCAACTCTAGCCAGGCCAACACGGCCGTCGTTGAAAAGCCCTTGGGCGGCGTCGGTCAAATGGACTTTCAATCTTACATAGGCGATGACATCAAGGTCGCGGGCTCTCGTTTTGCCATGAGCGCCAAAATAACCCTCCCCCCCGGCTCCACGGTCGGCTACCACATGCACCCCACTGACGAGGAAATCTACTTCATCCTCGAGGGCACCGGCAGCTATGTCGAAAACGACAAAAGCGAGCATCCCGTCTCCCCGGGTTCCTTGACCCTTTGCCCCAAGGGCGAAGGCCACGCCCTCATCAATAATAGCCAAGGCCCCTTGGTCTTTTTGGCCTTCATAGCCGAGTAACCCCCAAACGGGCCGCCCAGTAACCTCCTTTTCCCACGGTCGCCAAGCTTACCAAGTTAAGTTTGGCGACCGTTTTTTTTGGCCCTGGGTCATTTTGCCCGATCTTGTTGTCCCAGATTTTGACTGACTTAGGCCTTGGCAGGCTTAGGACTTGGCTAGCTTAAGCTTAACTGACTTAGGTCGAACCTTTGGCGGGGTTGAGAGATTTCTCGGACCAAACTTTCTGGGGTGGCCTTGGCCAATTTTTTTATTTAGTTTTTCCCGAGCGTTATATAGCTGGGGACCCCCGCGAGGCCATATTGGGGATGGTTTTTAGGCCCTGGCCTAAGGTTAGGCTTTCGAGACGGTTTTGAGATTTATTTAGTTTTTTTTACTACTCTCTAGCTAGTTATTTATTATAACTTTGGTAACTGATTTTTAAATATTGAATTTTATTGTGTGATTAATTGATGTTTTCAAGTTCTTTAGGTATTTATTGGTCTTTTTTTGATCCGGTCAGGCTTTGGATAGCCGGGCTTTGGGCGGCCGATCTGGCTTTAAGCGTTAAGGGGTATCTGGCGACTTG
>JAITLH010000280.1 GCA_031277995.1 Deltaproteobacteria bacterium | reverse complement strand
GGACCGATTGTGGGGCAAGTTTTTGACCCAGGGCCTTTCCCAAAACGCGGCCAAGGGGATCCCCGGGATTGGCCAAGGGCGGGTTTCGCGGTTATCGGCCATAAAAACCCATAGTAGCGAACCGGCCCGGTCAGCCAAACGGGGGGAATATTTGGGGCGAAAAGGCACCCCGGTCGCCTTGGCCTCGATGGGTTTGGTTTGACGGCCGGGGGTTTTGGGGGGCCAATGGGTGGGGATTATCGCCTTTTTCCCAAAAACGATTTTCAAACAAAGGCCTTTATAATTTCTTGATTTTCGTTAAAAATAAGAATAATATTGGCTTATTGTTAATGCCTAAAAGTTCTTTGATTGATGACATTTTGGCTTGGCTGGTGGGTTTTTAAAATCAACCCAGGTCTTTGGGGTAGCTTAGCCCTTAAGTTTCATGGCCAAAATGGCTTTTCAGAGAAGAAAGTCAGCCGTTTTTTTTGCCTCTCTTAGTCCGCGTCAAAAAACAATCACTCCCTTGAACGTTTTTTTCAAAACATTAACCCAACCATTCCCCGTCATGAAATTTAAAAAACTACTTTTAGCCCTTATATTGACCGCGACGATTATCCCCTCGGCGGCCCTTCGCCCCGAAACGCCAACCTTCCCCGCCGATCAAAGAATCGCTCCCACCGTCGTTTTGCCCCCGGAAGACCAACCGGCCCCAAACCAAGATCCCCTGAGCGCCACCGAGGCCGGCGGGGCCTCCATCGTAAAACGCCCGCCCGCCCCGGCCTCCCAAACCGGCCCGGCCACCAAACCAACCCCAAGGCGCCCCGCCCGGAATGGGTCCCAAAGCGCCCCGGCGCCGGAGTTGGCGCCGGCGGCGCCGGCGGCGGAGCCGGTCGCCCCGGCGCGGGCGACGGATGAGGCCGTAAGCGCCCAGGCCCCGGGGAACTTAAACGCGCCGGCCATCGATCTCCAGCCGGCCAAAATACCGGGACGGCGTTCCACCGGGGGCAAGGTCTACGGTTACGTTAACGGCCAAGGCCAGTGGGTCATAGAGCCAAGGTTTGAGGCGGCCAACCCCTTTTCCCCGGAGGGGACGGCCTGGGTCATGGTTGGGCAAAACTACGCCCAGATCGACAAAAACGGAAAATACGTCATAAAACCCTTTCCCGCTCCCCAGGAAGTGGGCGAATTCGCCGGGGGCGCCCTGGCCCCGGCCAAGGTGTCCGGGGACCATTGGGGTTTCATTAACCGCCAAGGCCAGTGGGTGATAGAGCCGCGTTTTTCCGGGGCCAAAAGTTTTGGGGTTTTTCCGCTGGCCCCGGCGGCCAACGATTCCTTTAGGTGGGGTTACGTCGATTCTTCCGGGAAATTCATCGTCCGCCCCTCCTATTCTTCAACCGATCCTTTCATGGACACGGGCTTGGGGCTAATAACCACCGACGAAGGCCACGTGGGCCTGGTGGACCAAAGCGGGCAAGTCATCATAAAACCAAACCTGGCCCAAATAGACCCGCCCTCCCCGGACGGCTTTTCCCGGGGGGAAATGGCCAACGGCGGGGTGGGCTTAATAGGACCTGACGGCCGTTGGGTCATAGAACCGGTTTTAAAAAATCTCATCGGGCCCTTTAACCAAGGCCTTTACCGGGCGGTCGTCGAAAACGATCTCGTCGGAATCGTCAATAACCAAGGCCAATGGGTAATCGAGCCCAGGTTTCTCGACATCGGGGCCCTTAGCCAAGGCCTGGCCCCGGCCAGGGACGAAAACGGCCTATACGGTTACCTGGACCCCAAAGGCACTTTCGTCATTCTCCCAAAGTTTCTGGCCGCCTATCCTTTCGGGACCGGGGGTTTGGCCCGGGTGGTGGATCAAAACGGCCTAACCGGTTACATAGAAATGACCGGGACTTTCGTCATCCAACCCGCCTTTGACTACGCCTTGGATTTTAACGTCGGCCATAAGGCCCCGGCCCGCCAAAACGGCAAGTGGGGCCTAATCGGTTTGGACGGCCGCTGGGAGGTGACCCCGCGCTTTTCCGCCCTCATGGCCTTCGTGCCAAACGATCTGGCCCGGGCCCAAATAGAAAGCCAACAAAACCAGGCGAACTTCGAAAACCAAGCCTTCGACGGACCGGGCGCTTTTGACCTAGCCAACCTGGACTTGGCCGATTTGGGCTTGTCCCAAAACGAAGTGGCCAGGGCCCAACTAGACGGCAAATGGGGATTCGTGGACGAGTCGGGTAACTTTATCGTAAAACCCACCCTCAAGCAGGCCCGCGATTTTCCCTACCGGGGACCGGCCCGGGCCCAGGACGACTCCGGTTCCTGGGGCCTCATCGGGGCCAAGGGCGAGTGGCTGGCCAAACCGATCTACCTCTCCATTACCGAGTATTCCCCCCAAGGCCTGGCCAGGGTCGTAACCAACCAAGACAACCGATACGGTTTCGTCGATACCACGGGCGCCTTTGTCATAGATCCCATATACGCCAAGTGCGACGAAATAAGGCGAGACGGCCTAATCCAATGCCAAAGGGAACGAAGCGATCCGGCCATGCTCTACTTTGACTTAAAGGGCCGCTCCCGGGTCCCCATTGCCTACGACGGCGCCCTCGAAAGGCCCGACCCGCCCAAAATAAACGCCCCCAAGGCCCAGGAATCGAAACCGGCCGACCCCAAAAAAACCACCCAGGCCAAATAAAATTTTCGCGACATAAAAAAAATACGCCCGCTTGGTACCCCAAAAACCTTCCCCCCGCCCAATCCCTCGCCGATTTAGACAGTAAAAGGCCGGCGGCGAGCGGGCCCCGGCGCCCTTTGGCCGCCCCAAACGCGCATACCCGCCTAAACCAAGGCTTGGAAGCGCCTTAAGCCCCGCCCCGTTAAACTTGGGCTGGGCCGATGGTTTTTGAAAAATCGCGTCGTTTGGGTTTAAGGGGGGGGATTTTTTTTGGCGGGGATTTGGGACGAAAGGGAAGCGGATATTGGCCAAGGGTGAAGGATTTACCCCCGGGGCGTTAACGTAATTGCCCCGGAGGTGGTTATTTATTTACCCTGGGGCGGTTTGGTTATCCACCCCAGGGCCTTTTAAACGCCTGCGATTATTTTTTTTAGTCAGCGTTTCGTTGGTTAAAAAAAACGATAACGACGGTTTTATTTGGTCGCCTTTTTTATGTTTTCGCTTAAAAACTCACTTATGTGTTGGATTTTAAGGGACTTTTCCTGGGCGTAATCCTTGGCCTTAGCCTGGCCGCCGGCCTGGGCGGCGGCCTTGGCCCTTTTTCTTTGTTCTTCCCCGCCCCGTAGTTGCAAAACGCAGCCCGGGCAATCGGTCACCAGGACCTCGGCCCCGGATTCGTCAATCGATTCGAGTTTGCGTTTCATTAGGGCGGCCGAGATTTCCGGGAATTTTAGGCTATAGCTGCCGCCGAAGCCGCAGCAAACCTCTTCCTCGGGGGTTTTAAGGTATTGGCCGGCCAGGGCGATTAGTTGGCGGGGTTCTTGATGGACGCCCAGGCCCCGGCCCAAATGGCAGGGCGAGTGATAGGCCACTTTAAGGGAGCCGGGGGTAAAATCGTCTGGGGAGAATTTAAGGACGTTTTTAACCAGGGAACTAAAATCGATTACCCGGGCGGACAAATTCTGGGCCATTTCCAGGAGATCGGGGTCATGGGCGAAAAGAAGCGGGTAGCGGTTTTTCATAAAATTGGCGCACGACGGGCAAAGGCTCACGACGTAATCGAGATCCTTGGCCGCGAAGGCCCTGAGGTTGGTTTTGGCGGTTTTGAGGGAGGCCTCCCTTTGTCCCAGGGCTTGGAGGGGGAGCCCGCAGCAGCTTTGATCCGTGGGAAAACTCACCTTGGCTTCCTTGATTAGGAGTAACTTGACCGCCTCGACCAACTGCTCCGGGTAGATAAAATCATGGGCGCAGCCGGCCATGACGGCCACCCGGGGCCCCTTACTTTGGCCCAATTTTGGGGCCATTTGGGCTTCGAGTTGGGGCCAGGTCTCCCTAAAGGATCGGTTGGCTATGGCCGGAAGGGCCCTAAAGCCATGGGATCCGGCCACGATCTCGGGCAAATGCCTGACAAAAGATCCCGTCACGGCGGGCTTTTGGGCGTATTTGGCGTATTTTAACAGGGCGTGAAAAAGGTCGCGGTTACCCATGACCGCGGAAAGTAAGCTCGAGGTTATCGGCGCCCCATCCTCTTCGTTTATCCGGGCCCTTATCTCGGAAATGATGCCGCTTAAGTCTATCCCGGCGGCGCAAACGTCTTTGCAAGCCTCGCAACCCACGCAGTTGTTTATTAGGTTTTTGGCCTTTTCCCGGCCGTGCAAAAAATAAGTCAAAATAAGCCCGATGGCCCCGATGTAGACGTAACCCATCCTGTGCCCGCCCACGAGACGAAAAACCGGGCAAACGTTGGCGCAGGCCCCGCAGCGCACGCAGCGCAGGACCTCCCGACATTTGGGATCTTTTATCAAATCCAGTCGCCCGTTATCCAAAAAAACCGCGTGGACGATTTTGCCCTTATCGGCCGCGGCGCCGTAATCGACGATCCCGGTAAGCCAGGATACGTAAGTGGTGATGGGCTGGGCGGTGGCGTTTCTGGGGAGCACCCTTAAAATCGACAAGGCCTCGGCGGCCGTGGGCACCAATTTATCGAGCCCGATCAAGGCCACGTGAATCCTTGGCAAATTGGTGGTAAGCCGGGCGTTCCCTTCGTTGGTGCAAAGGCCAATGGCCCCGCTCGCGGCCACGGCGAAATTGGCCCCGGTCACCCCGAGATCGGCCTCGGCGAACTTAGCCCTAAGTTCCCTCCGGGCGACCTTGACCAGTTTCCCGATGTCGGTATCCGGTTCGCCAGCGGTTAACTTGGCGAATTCCTCGGCCACCTGAAACCTCGAAAGGTGAATGGCCGGAAGGACCATGTGGCTTGGCGGTTCGTCCCTTAGCTGGATAATCCATTCGCCCAGATCGGTTTCGACCACCTCCAAGCCCGCCCCTTCCAGGGCCCGGTTTAGGTCAATCTCCTCGGCGGTCATGGATTTGCTTTTTATGACCTTTTTGGCCCCGTTTTCCCTGGCGATATTGGAGATTATTTCCCTGGCCTCCTGGGCCGTCTGGGCCCGGTGGACAATAAGGCCCTTTTCCCGGGCCTTTTGGGCAAACTCCCCATAAAGTTCCCCAATCCTCGAAAGGGCCCCGTCCTTGGCCAAGGCCACTTCCCGAATCAGTTCTTTTTCGGCCAAGCCCGAAAAGATGGCCTCGCGGCTGGACCTATACTGGACGGCGAACTTATCCAAGGTTTTCCTCAAAAAAGAATCTTCGAGGGCTTGGTTTAACGATTTATGATATTTTTTCGAAGACGCGGCCGGATAATCCCGCCCGTCCCGCTCCTGGCCATTCATGTATAAAACCTTAAAAATCCCCACCAATCCCGGAAATTTTCGCTAAAGGGTTAAAAAAAAAGGGCGCCAACCATAATCGCGCTAGGGTCTCGGCGCCAAAAAAAACGATTCCCACAAAAACAAAACCCGACCCACCCAAAAGCCTTAGCCCAAAGGCCTTAAGCCTAGGGCCCCTGGCCCATGGGTTACGGCTTTGGCCTCTAGTCCATCAGGGCCACGTGAAAATGAAAGGGGCCGTGGACGCCCAAGGTCAAAACCCTTTCTATGTCCGAGGTTCGGCTGGGCCCGGAAATAAACGAAACGAAGTTGGCCGGTCTGTTTAAGGCCGCTTCCAAAAGGCCCAACGCGTCCCGGCTGGTTTCAAAGAGCCTTTTCTTGTCCAAAGCCACGACGTGGGTTTCGGCCAACATGCCGGCCAGCCGGGCGTCCTCGCTCTCGTTTTCCAAAACGCAGGTGGCCGTCTCGGCCACCCCAAAGGCGGCCACGGAAAAGGCCACCTCAAAGCCGGAAACGAAATCCCTCAAGCCCTTTCTAATTAGGCCAAAACCCAATTCCGAGGCTTTTTTGTCCAAGCGGTCAAAGTCGGCGTCGGTTAAGCCGGGGGCGGCGATGAGTTTTTTTCTGGGCTCGGCCCGGTTGGAGGCCTTGGGAAACTCGGCGCCGCTTACGGGCAAAAGCGAAGCGGGGCTCGCTTCTTTCGCGACCTTAAGGAGATAGTCCAAGGCTCCGCCAAGGCCTTTAACCTCGACGGTCTCGGTCGAGACCGCTTGGGCCTTTTTCTTAAACTCGTTAACCGCCGAAAAACTAGGCGGGCCCTCTGAATTAGGCATGGTTTCTCGCTTCTTTATTATTTTGGGGACAAAACCCCGCCCGGCTTGGCCCGGGTTACCGGGCCAAGCCGGGCCTTTGGCCAGGGGCGACCTTTGGGGCTAAAAAACCACCCGGGGCTTGGCCCCGTCGGCCGGGCCGATGATGCCGTCTCGTTCCATCTCCTCGATGATCCTGGCCGCCCGGTTGTAGCCGATGCGCAGGTGCCTTTGGACGCTGGAAATGGAGGCCTTGCCTTCGCGCCTGACGATCTCCACGGCCTCGCGGTATTTGTCATCCCTTTGCCCGCCGCCCTCGTCTTCGCCGCGTTCGGGCGGCACCAAGCTTTCGACGTAATCCGGGGGTCCCCACTGGCGGATGTAATCGGTAACCCTTTTCTTTTCCTCGTCGCTGACAAAGGCCCCATGCAACCTTAGGAGTTTGGCCGTGCCGGGGGGCATGAAAAGCATGTCGCCCTTGCCTAGAAGCTGTTCGGCCCCCATGCGATCCAAGATGGTTTTGGAATCGACCTTGGTGGTCACCTGAAAGGAAAGGCGGGTGGGGAGGTTGGCCTTAATGACCCCGGTTAAAACGTCAACCGAGGGCCTTTGGGTGGCCAAAATCAAATGGATCCCGGCCGCCCGGGCCTTGGCGGCCAGCCTGGTTATGGCCACCTCGACGTCTTTGGCCGCCTGAAGCATCAGGTCGCTTAATTCGTCTATGATTATGACCAAATAAGGCATGGGCGGCAGGACGTCGTCCGGATTGGAACTCTCCCGGGCTTCTTTTTTGACCAGCTCGTTAAAGCCGGCGATGTTTCTCACGCCCTTTTCGGCCATGAGTTTGTACCTAAGATCCATTTCGTGCACGGCCCATTTTAAGGCCAAATTGGCCTCGTCCGCGTCGGTCAAAACCGGGTGCAGCAAATGGGGCAGATCCTGGTAGGTGGCCATCTCCACGCATTTGGGATCGATTAAAAGAAACCGCACCTGATCGGGCGTGGCCTTGTAAAGGATGCTCATGATCATGCAGTCAAGGCCCACCGATTTGCCGCTGCCGGTCGAGCCGGCGATAAGCAAATGCGGCATGCGGCCCAAATCGGCCACCTGCGGCACCCCGGTGATGTCCACGCCCAAAACCAGCGACAGGGGCGATTTGAGGCTCTGGAAGGCTTGGCTTTCCACGACCTCCCGTAAGGTCACGGTGGCCCGATCGCGGTTAGGTAGTTCAAAACCCAAGGCGGCCTTACCCGGTATCGGCGCCACCACCCTAACGGCCGCCACCCTCATGGCCATGGCCAGATCGTTAGCCAAGGCGACAATCTTGGAGATCTTGATGCCCGGGGCCGGCTGAAATTCGTACATGGTTATGACCGGACCGCTGGAAACCTCCAAAACCCGCCCTTCCACGCCAAACTCCGAGAGCTTGGTTTCCAATAGCCTGGCGTTTTCCTTTAAGGTCTCGTGGCTTAGGCCCGAGGAATAGTTCTCCTGGCCCTTGTCCTCGGGCGGATCGAGTAAATCCATGGACGGCAATTCATAGGGCCCGCCCCTAACCGTCCTCTTGGCCTCAACCTTGGCCTTTTTCACGGCCGGGCGCTTTTTTTCGACTATGCGCGGTCCCGACGGCGTCCCCAGGGCCTCCGGCTCAAAATTAAGCCCGCCGTCGTCCAAGTCCTCGTCGAGACCCATGTCCCTCATGACGGCGTTTTTGCCCGAAGGTTTCCCT
>JAITLH010000226.1 GCA_031277995.1 Deltaproteobacteria bacterium | reverse complement strand
GGCAACGTTTTGGCAACCGGGCCAAGCCGGACCGGGCCAAGCCGGACCGGGCCAAGCCGGGCCGGGACAGGCAGGGCCGGGAGGGGAAAATGTTTGGGGATTTTAGTTAGGCTTTTTAGAGATAAGCTAGTTAGGCGGCGCCCTTAAGGGGAGCCAAGGGAGGGTTTGCCGCGAAGGGGTAACCATGGGCGGAAAAAAATTAGCCAGTCTCTTGGCCTAAAAAACTATAAATATTCTATCATGTCTAGCCAGTAATTCTCAAACAACATCGTTACGCTCATCGATCGGTTAAGGCCGTCGGTAAGCCTGGCCATGGCTTTTTCTTGGCCCCACACCATGCGGGCGGTGACTTTTTTGGCCCATTTTTTCTGGGACAAAGATGGCGGTGGGCCCAAAATCGCCTCCATGTCGTTGGTCGCCGCGTAAACCATAACGTCTCTCCACCAAAGTCGGATGGCGTTAACTATTTCGGGGACTAAGCTAGACGGGGGCGCGTCTTCTTCTTCGGTTTTCTCGCTCTTTTCGACTACTTTACCTAAATTTTTTGTCCAACCGATAGCCATTTGAAGGTATTTGGACCGATCGAGGCTTCCAAAGATGCTGTCGATATTGCTCCAAATCGAGATTATTTTTTCCGAATCGAGCCCCAAGGCCACGCCCAGGGCCCCGCCGGATAAGCCCGCCAGAATGAAAGAGGCCTTTAACTCAAAGCCTTTTTCATTTAGGGCCCGCAAAACCTGGTTTCTGGATAACGGGGCCAGCTTGATGTTGACGCATCTGGAAACGAGGGTTTCCATTACGCTGGAAGAGGATTGGGCCGTCAAGATCAAAATCGTGTAAGGGGTCGGTTCTTCCAAGGTTTTGAGCAAAGCCCCACCGGCCTCGTTTTTGAAACGCTCCGCTTCCCTGATGATGGCCACTTTATACTTACCCTCAAAAGGCCTAAAACTCAAGGCTTCCCTAAGATCCCTGACGTTTTCAATGGGAATGATGTTTTGCTTGCCTTTGGGAGTTAAGGTCATGACGTCGGGATGAACGTCTTCGGCGATTTTTTTACAGCTTGGGCATTTCCGGCAAGGGGAAAGATCCCCCTGGGGGTTTTCGCAATTCAAGGCCTGGGCCAGGGCCAAAGCCAAGGTATATTTCCCGGTTCCCTTGGGTCCGGTAAACAAAAGGCCATGGGGCAAACGCTGACTTTGGATCATGTCGGTTAAGGTTTTTATGGGCCTTTGCTGACCGATCATTTCCCAGGACATCAGAAAAGCCTAGATTTCGGGTCGATTTTTGGCCCGGCTTTGGGCTTGGCCTTGGGTTTGGCTTTGGGCTCCCCTTCCTCGGCCCCCTCGGATTTTTGGGCCCGGCTTCGCTGGCCCTTTTCCTTAGCCGGCTTTCCTTCCCGGGACTTGGAGGATTTTTTCGGCCCATCGGCCAAATCCTCGTTTAACGGCGCCCCAACGGGCCCGTCATCTTCGGGCAACGTATACTGGGGAGACGACCAGTAAATGTCTTTGGGTTTTTCGGGCTCCAAAGGCGGCCCTTCGTCGCTTTGGGCGGCCAAACCGACGTCGCCCGGGCCCTCGTCGTCAAAGTATTCCTTGGCGTCGGCCGGGCCCTCATCGGCAAAATAACCCTGGGCTTCGCCCGGGCCATCGTCGTCAAAGTATTCCTGGGCTTCGGCCGGGCCCTCGTCGTCAAAATAACCCTCGGCTTCGGTCGGGCCTTCGTCGTCAAAGTATTCATCGGATTCGGCCGAGGCATCGACGTCGTAATATTCCTGGGCTTCGGCCGGGCCCTCGTCGTCGTAATATTCCTGGGGCTCCCCAGAACCCTGGCCAGGCGAAAACGGCGAGGGTTTGTCGATGGGCTCGTTTGAAGTTGGGGCGGGCGGGGAACCCGATTGCCCATCGCCTTCATCAAAAAGCCAGTCCAGGGAATGATCCACGGGGACGCTTTGGGGCCGCTCCTGCGCCCCGGCGGGCCTTGGGCTTTCAAGGGGTTCCGGGCTTTTGGAATAAAAGTTTTCGGCGGCGGATAAAGACGCGGGCGGGATCGGGGTTAGGCGCGGGGGTTTTGTCGGGTCGCCGTTTTCATCAAGGGGTTGGCAGTCCCTATAGTTTACCGTGATTTCCCCGGGACGGGCCGCCTGGCTTTGGCCGGGGCGCTTAGGGGAAACGGGAGCGGCCGCCTTGGCGTCCCGGGGCGAAGGGGGGGCGCCTTGATCCCAGCTGGGGGTTTTGTACAAATGGGTGGCGGTCAAATTATCGAAGCCGGGGATCTGCCAATCGTTTTGGGCGTTTTGTTGGTTTATGAAATTGGTATAGTGGTTAACCTTGGCGTCAAGATCGTCCAAGAAGTGCAAAACGAAGGCTTCCACGATCTTTGGGGAGACCACGGCTCCTTTGTCGCCGCTGCCATGATGGGACAAAAGCATGTGTTCCAACAATAAGCGCTTGTCTTGGGGAAAATCGGATTTGGCGCCGGCGACCGATTCCAAAAACTGAGCCCCCATGGCCAGATGGCCCATTAGGCGACCGCGGAGGGTGTAATCGGTGGCGGGCAAAGCCGAAAACTCCCAGCACTTACCGATGTCGTGGAGGATGGCCCCGGCCAGGAGCAAATCGCGATTTATCTCTTTTGGGTAGAGGTTACTCACAAGGTCGGCCAGCTTGGCCACTTGCAGGGTATGCTCCAAAAGCCCGCCCAAGTAGGCGTGGTGAAAGGACTTGGCCGCGGGCCAAGTGAAAAAATCTTCGGTTTCCGGACGCTTTAAGGTGGCCTTGACCAAAAAACGAAAATCTTGATCGCGAATGGTCTCCACCAGGTCCATAAGCTCGGTTTTCATGACCTCCAAGGGACGTTCCGAGGCCCTAAGGTAATCGTTTAGGTCAAAGTTTCGCTCCGCGTTAACCGAGTTTATTTTTAACTGCGGGTTACCTTTATAGCTATCGATGGTGCCGGTAAAGGAAAGTATGGAACCGGCGGTTACCAAGGCGAAGTGCTCCGGGGTGGCGTCCCAGATTTTGCCGTCAATGGAGCCTTCCCGATCGGTCAAAGTGAGGCTAAGATATTCGCTTCCCTGTTTGGTGGTAGCCCTAATGACATCGGAAACCATGAAAGTTGAACGGACCGCGCTCCCGGCTGGGAGCTTTTTAAAATCGCTGACGAAACTGTCTTTTGGCATGTTACCCTTGAAAAAAATGTATAATGGTTAATGGCCTTGGCCTCCACCCAATGGGAAAAAGTGGCCAAAACGGGGCTTATGGGCCGCGGTTTGGGGCCTGGGCCCCGGGACCGGGGGAGTCGAGAA
>JAITLH010000186.1 GCA_031277995.1 Deltaproteobacteria bacterium | reverse complement strand
AGCGGCGCTGCGTTCTCGCCAATATCGCGACTTTGAAATCGCTTCCCACCAAAAGGTCCTTGAGGCCATCAAAGCCAAGGCTTAGGGGCCCAAAAAAAAGCCCACCCCTGGGCCCGGGCCTGGGCCCACTCCAGGGCTGAGCCTGGGCTTAAGGTGAGCTTATTGGCGCGGTTAATTGGGCGCGGTTAGTTGGACGCGGTGGGGCGACCTTGGGGGAAAGCTTAAAAATAAGCCTAGGCCAAAGTCTGGATAGAAGTTTAAAAAAGTAATTTTTCTAGGTCCCGTGGGATCGGTAGTTACTTTTTTGGTAAATATTTTTTTAAATTTTAAACTTTTAATAAGGGTTGAAAAAATCCAAGTCTCGACCGCTTATAAACGGAAGGTTCCTTTGGACCTTTAAGGAGAACGCTTAATGGCCAGCGCTTTGACCAAAAAAGTCCCCATGCCCACCAGAGACCCGCTAGAAAGGGTGAAAAATTTTTTGGAAGTGAGCGTCGGCTATGACGAAAGCGCGGCCAGGACCGAGGCCGAGCGCTGTTTGGGCTGCAAGAAAAAGCCCTGCGTGGCCAATTGCCCGGTGGGGATCGAGATACCGGCTTTCATAGCCCATATTAAAAAAGGCGACTTTGAGGCCGCCTACGCGGAGATACTCAAATACGGAAGTTTGCCGGCCGTTTGCGGCCGGGTCTGTCCCCAGGAATCCCAATGCGAGGCGGTTTGCCTGAGGGCCCGTAAGGGCGAGGCCGTGGCCATAGGGCGTTTGGAACGATTCGTGGCCGACTGGAAACTGGCCAAAATGGATTTGGCCGAGGAAGATTCGGAGGCGGGCCCAAAGGAGCCTGGCCGGTTGGATCCTGGTCAGTCGGAGCTTGGCCAGTCTGGAACGAATGGCGGGTCGGGCGCTTTGGGGAAAGAAAAAATCAAAGTCGCCGTGGTGGGGTCGGGGCCGGCGGGGCTTTCTTGCGCCGGCACCTTAGCCGATCGGGGTTTCAGGGTGACCATTTTCGAGGCCTTGCACATCCCCGGGGGCGTTTTGGTTTACGGGATTCCGGAGTTTAGGCTGCCAAAAAAGATCGTCGAAAAGGAAATCATGGGCCTGCGGCAAAAAGGCGTCGAGATTAGGACCAACGTCGTGGTCGGAAAAACCGTTACCGTGGACGAACTTTTTGAAAGGGACGGGTTTGGGGCGGTTTTTATCGGGAGCGGGGCCGGCCTGCCGATGTTTATGAATATCGAGGGCGAAAACCTAAACGGGGTTTTTTCGGCCAATGAGTTTTTGACCAGGATTAACTTGATGAAGTCGTATTTGGAGGGGGCCTGGACGCCCATTTTTAGGGGCCAAAAATTCTCCGTCGTGGGCGGCGGAAACGTGGCCATGGACGCGGCCCGGTGCGCCAGGAGGCTTGGGGCCGAGGTGACCATCGTTTATAGGCGCTCGGAAAAAGAACTCCCGGCCCGGGCCGAGGAAGTGGAACACGCCCACGAGGAAGGGGTGATTTTTAAGTTTCTCGCCTCGCCCGTTAAGATTAACGGCTACCAAAATCCCGAAAACCCCAGGGATCCCAAAAACGGCTGGGTCGTTTCGGTCACCTGCGCCCAGATGGAACTGGGGGAACCCGATGGCTCGGGACGGCGTAGGCCGGTCATAAAGCCGGGCGGGGAATTTGAACTCGCGGCCGATTCGGTCATCATGGCCCTGGGGACCACGCCAAATCCCCTAATCGCCAGCTCCACGGCCGGGCTCGATACCCAAAAGTGGGGCGGCTTAATCGCCGACGAAAACGGCCTAACCTCGAGAAATAAGGTCTGGGCCGGTGGCGACGCCGTGACCGGGGCGGCCACGGTCATATTGGCCATGGGCGCCGGGAAAAAAGCCGCCTTGGCCATGGCCGAGGCCCTAACCCAAAGCCAAAACTCTCCCCAAAACCAGGGCCCGTAGGCTTGGCGGGGGCCCGTGGGCTTGGCCAGGGCCCGTAGGCTTGGCGGGAAAAGAACGAAAAAAATTTTTTGGGGGAATGGCCCCGAAGGGCGAGAAAAGGGCGAGAAAAGGATCTGGGGGGGATTTGGGTTCTTAAAAATTTTATGGGCGAGCGGCGCGAAAACTTAGCCGCTCACCCATGTTTGTCGCCCGCCCCGACATTGGATATCGAAAGCGGGTTTTTTCGAGCCACCCGTTTGCCCAAAAAAAGTGGATGGCTCGAGTCAAATAATACCCAGCGCCCGCGGGGGGCCGGGTCAACGGAAACCGGGTCCGGAGGGCCCGGTTTTTTACATAAAAAAACGGTCTTTGTCGTCAACGGTGTAGCCGAGGGCGTTCATGACCTTTTTGATGTTTTTCAATAGGACGGGCTTGCCGGTCTCAAGACGGGTGATGGTTAGGGAGGAAACCCCGGCCATGCGGGCTAGAGAGTTTTTGTCCAAGAGCTGAGACTTCCTAGCCGACTCAAAGGCTTGGGGATTAACCTTGGCGGTTTCTTGCATCGTTTTCTCCTTGTGAAAAAGAAACATTGTTATAGAACATATTCCTAAGTCCCGATCCAACACCGAGATTAGGAAGTGAAGAGACTATTTTAGCAATGATACCGGTTTTAAAATTGTAAAGGCTATTTTCGTTGAAAAATTAAGCGAGGTGTCTTTAGATTAACGTTGTAAAATGAAAAAGTAGCATGGGTAAAAGTAGATATTTAGTGGAAAAAGTCTTATAAATTATTATTTTCGATTTTAAAATTTTTCTCTGGTTCCATTATAACGATTCGCGTAATAAATGGTATTGATGATTAGCCATACACAAGATTTGCCTAGAGGATAATGGCTAACTTTTAACTAATTTTTGTTTTGTTATATTAATGATGTCTGTAGAATTTAGGCCAACAATAAGACTTCGCCTGAACTCTAGACATGCTTAATCACCACGTGAGATGTAGTGTAACCAAAAATTTTATCCATGTCAATAAAAATTTTTTTGTTTTTTTCGAAGTTGATCCATCTGAGGCGAGGTGTGAATAATGGTGAATTTTAAGTCAAGGCTTTAGCGACATTTTATCAAGCTCAGACCCAAAGGAAATGCGGAAATAACTTGAAAGTCCTCTCGACGCGCATGAATTTTAGCGATGGATTTTAAATTTCCGAGCGTTTACCTGAAATTTATTTTACCATATAGCGCTCCTAACGTTCTATCTGAACTTGGATCACTCGTTTGCTCTCTTATTGAACCTAAGCCTACCGGCTATTACTTCCCTTTATATCGCCCCAGCCCCTCTGGCCAATTATTAACCCTGACTATGGGCCAGGGCCAATTTTGATCGCCCAAGCTTAAGCTTTAAACTCTTATTGACCCTGACTATAAACCAGGGCCAATTTTGATCTCCCAAGCTTAAGCTTTAAACTCTTATTGACCCTGACTAGCCTCCAGAGGCTTGTTTAATCCAATGAGCTTCCCCCACTCTCCAATCTTCTTTCCCCCCCAAACCCCGACCTCGCCATCCCGCTTCGTTCTGTCCCTAGACCATTATTAATGGTAGTTTTTAGCCCGGGGCTCTTTTGATTTAACGAATTATTTTGTTTGGCCTATTATTATTGGCAGTAATGGATTAGGATCACTTCGACAAAAGTCATTTCGCCAGGCTTTGAAATAAAAAATGTATTTCTGGGCTTGGGGCTCTTTTGATTTAACGAATTTTTTTGTTTGGCCTATTATTATTGGCAGTAATGGATTAGGATCACTTCGACAAAAATCATTTCGCCCGGCTTTGAAATAAAAAATGTATTTCTGGGCTTGGGGTTATTTTGATCTCCATGGATTTGAGTTTAAGCGATTATTATGGGAATAAATGGCCTAGGGTCACTTCGATCAAAAATATTTCGACCGGGTTTAAAATAAAAAATTTATTTCTGGGCTCGGGACGCTTTTGATCTCTAAAACCTTTTTGTTTGGCCAACTATTATTAGTGGTAATGGACTAGGATCTCTTCGATCAAAATCATTTCGACTTGGTTTGAAACAAAAAATTAATATCTGGGCTTGGGGCTCTTTTGATTTAACAAATTTTTTGTTTGGCCGATTATTGTTGGCAATCTAAAAAAAGATCTCCCTTGATCGATTTAACTTTGGTTTGGCTTAGCCATTGACTTTTACTATTGGTTAGAAGCGGGGCTAAGCGCTCGAATTTGATCTTGACCCATCATTATTATAGGTCACGAGATAAACCAAGACTTATTTCCATTGGCCTGATTTTCGCTTGGAAGCGTAATTAACCTTTACTATGGTTACCATGGCCTTAAGGGCCTGGCGAGGCCAAGACCGGGCTTAAGGCCGGACTTAAGGCCGATCTTAAGGGCGGGCCGTGAGCGGGGCGCGATTGTTGGAGCCGGGTTTGGGCGCGATGGCGGCAAGCCGGGCTTAAAAAAATTCCCCATCCGGGGCCCCATTGGTGAGGCCTTGGGGGGGAAAACCAAAGCGGCGGGCGGGGATAGGCGGGGTGGGAATAAACTCAATGGTGGCGAGGTTGGTTCGGCTCATGGTATATGGGCGGTCGGGATGGGCGTGTTGGTCACCGGCTGGTTGGGGGGCGCGTGGGCGCAACGCGGGCATAAAAAAAATCCCCCACCGGGGCCCCATTGGGTGGGGCTTGGGGGGGAAAAACCAACGCGGGGGGGGGGTATCGGGGGGGGGGGAAAAAACTCAATGGTGGCGAGGTTGGTTCGGCTCATGGTATAATGGCGGTCGTTATGGGCGTTTTTGTCCCCGGCGTTTTTGTCACCGGCTTGTGGGGGGGCGCTTGGGGTAAAATAGGAATTCGGTTAAAGGGTTTTGTTTGGCGTATATGGGTTGGGGACAAGGGTGGTTTTTTTTCAAGGTTTGGCGGAAACGTAGAGCGGTTTGATTTTTTTTGATTTTTCCTGGAGGGACGTATGGCCAGCGAGTTGATGGATGAATTTATCTTTGACGCCAGGGAACATTTGGCCACGGCCGGGACGCAGCTTATGGAGCTCGAAACCGAGCCCGATTCGTTGGCCAAGCTTAACGCCCTCATGGGCACCCTGCACACGATTAAAGGTAACAGCGGTTTCGTTAATTTAAAAAATTTGTACGGCATGCTCCATGGGGCCGAAAACCTTTTGCAAACGGTTAGGGAAACCGAGGGGCACGTCTGCCCCCCGACCACGGTCAACCAACTCTTTCAGGTCCTTGACGCCGTGGAAGTCATTTTGACCCGCGTGGAAGCCGGGGAGGACGAAGACGTCGATTGGCTCCCCACCTTAAACCAAGCCATCGCCGAGGAAGAGGCGGCCTTGGAGCGGCCCAACTACGCCCAGGAGAGCTTGGCCGAGGCGGCCGACGCGGCCCAATTGTCCGAGTTGGCCAGGGAAGAATATTTAGGGGCCCAGGATGAGGCGGGGGCGGGCCCGGAACGAACGGAAACGATCGAGAGGGCGGAAAAACCCGACCTTTTCGAGGAACCGGAGATCATGGAGCCCGTGGTGCCCTCGCCCGAGGCGGCCGGGGGTCAGGACATTCGCGATCAAAACGTTATCGAGGTTTTGTCGGACGGCCAGTTGGGCGAAAAAGGCCAGGGCTATTTGAGGTTTTTGGCCAAGGGAGAATATTTCTTGGTCCTGGACGTCAACTCCTTAACCAGTTTAAGTTTCGACGAGATAAAGCTCATTAGGGAGATGGTTTTTTTGGACGATACCCATTTCGTTTTAGTCATCGATCAAGACAAGCACCCGGATTTTTGGCGGGTTTTGGTCTTGTGGTCCCTGGAAAACAAGATAAGGTCGTATGACGATTTGGAGCGGGCCAAGGTTGATTTGGGCCTGTGAGGGCCGGGCCTTCGCTGGGTTTGGTTTGGTCCCGTGGGCGGGTCGCCTTGGGCAGGGGAAAATCTCAAGCGCCGCTTGAGAACGAAGCTTAAAGCTTCGTTAGGAAGTTTGGTTTATGGGTAAAAAAAATTCGCGGGCCCAGGTGGCCGTTTTGGGAGCGGGCTATTGGGGCAAGAATCTGGTGAGGGATTTTTACGCCTTGGGGGCCTTGAAGGTGGTCTACGATCCCGATTCGGGGGTCAGGGCCAGGATATCCGAGGAGTTCCCGGGGGTCAGGGTGACCGGGGAGCCCGAGGAGGTTTATCGGGACGATGAGGTTAGGGCCGTGGCCATAGCCAGTCCGGCCGCGACCCATGGGGCCATGGCCATGGAGGCCATTGGCTATGGGCGGGACGTTTTCGTGGAAAAGCCCTTGGCCTTGAAAGTCGAAGACGGGGAGCTGGTGGTTGAGGCGGCCAGGCGCGAAGGTCGAATTCTCATGGTCGATCATCTTTTGAATCGCCATCCGGCCTTGGTCGAGCTAAAAAAAATGGTTAAGGAAGGGCGACTGGGGCGTATTTTGAGGGTTTGGTCAAGGCGCCACAATTTTGGGAAACTTAGGAAAGACGAAAACGTGTCCTGGTCCTTTGCCCCCCATGACGTTTCCATGATTTTGGGCTTAATCGACCAGGGGATAGTCTCGGTCGAAGCCACGGGGGCCTGTTATTTGACCGACGGGGTGGAGGACATCGTGGAAGGCCATTTGGCCTTTGAAGATGGCGCCACCGCCCAGCTCTCGGTTAGTTGGCTTAATCCCTATAAGGAACAAAAGCTGGCCGTCATCGGGACGAAAAAAATGGCCGTGTTTGACGACACGGCCGGCTGGGAAGGAAAGCTTGTCGTCTACGACCATAAAATCGACTGGAAAAACCAGACCCCCACGGCCATAAAGGACGAGGCCGGGGTAAAAATTCCCTTTGAGCCGCTGGAATCGCTTAAGGAGCAGTGCCGGATTTTTTTGGAATGCGTCGAGAAAAGGACCAATCCGCCCGACAGCGATGGGACCGAGGCCTTGGCCGTCATGAAGGTGCTTTTGGCCTTGGACCAGGCCTTAAAAAAGGACGCCGGGATGGGCTTGGGCGCTTTGGGTAAGGGAGCGGGCCCTAAGGGGCCAAAAAGCCCGATAGGCCCGGAGGGGCATAAGGGCTTTACCGGGAGGTCGGGAGAGGCTAGGATTGGGCTTACGGCCCAGCGGGAAAGGGGCCGCCATTTCGGGTTTGGCGACGAGGTGGCGGAGATTGGGGTGCCCGTCGAGGACGGGTCGGGCTATTTCGTCCATGGGACGGCCTCGGTTGAGGCCGGGGCCAAGATCGGCTCCGGGGTCAAGATTTGGCATTTTTCCCGCGTTTTGGCCGACAGCGAGATTGGGCCGGGGACCAGCCTGGGGCAAAACGTGGTCATTGGGCCCGGGGCTAAGGTGGGGGCCGGTTGCAAGATCCAAAATAACGTCAGCGTTTACAAAGGCGTGACCCTGGAGGACATGGTTTTTTGCGGGCCCAGCATGGTTTTTACCAACGTGATTAACCCCAGGGCCTTCATTCCCAGGATGGACGAGCTTAGGCCCACCTTGGTAAAGTTTGGGGCCACCATTGGGGCCAACGCCACGGTGGTTTGCGGCCATACCCTGGGGCGCTTTTGTTTGGTGGGCGCGGGGGCGGTCGTCGCGGGCGACGTTTTGGATTACGCCTTGATGGTGGGGGTTCCGGCTAGGCGCGTGGGCTGGATTTGCCGGTGCGGGGCCAGGCTCAAGGAAAATGGCTTTTGCTTGGAATGCGGGCGCGCCTATGAATATGCCCGGGAGCGCTTGGTCGAAATACCCTCGGACGATTTGGTGGACTAAGGTTTTTTTATGATTTTTTCGCGCCGCCTTAGGGGGCGGCGCTTTGGGGAAGCGATGGACAGTCTCCCGTTTATTGATTTGGGCGCCCAGTGGCGAAAACTTGAGCCCGAGCTAAAAAAAGCCCTTTTTTCGGCCGCCTCTTCCGGGAAGTACATTTTGGGACCGGAGGTAAGGGAGCTGGAATTGGCCTTGGCCGAATACGTCGGGGCCCGGGAGTGCGTTTGTTGCGCCAACGGGACCGACGCCTTGACCTTGGCCCTTTTGGCCTGGGACGTGGGGCCGGGGGAGGCGGTTTTTTGCCCCACCTTCACTTTTTTCTCGACCGCCGAGGTGGTCGCCTTAAGGGGGGCCACGCCCGTTTTCGTGGACGTCAATCCCGTCACCTTCAATATCGATCCCCAAAGCCTGGGGGAAAAGATTAAGGAAGTCCAAAAAAAAGGCCAACTTAGGCCCCGGGCCATCATTGGCGTGGACCTTTTTGGGCTCCCTTACGATTACGAAAAGGTGGCCAGGATCGCCGACGAAAACGGCCTGGTCATCTTGGAGGACGCCGCCCAGGGTTTTGGCGGGATCTACGGGGGCAAAAAAGCCGGCACCTTGGGGCACGCGGGAACGACCAGTTTTTTTCCGGCCAAACCCTTGGGCTGTTACGGGGACGGCGGGGCGGTTTTTACCGATAACGAAGAACTGGCCGCAATTGTCCGCAGCGCCCGGGTCCATGGGGCCGGGGATCACCGCTACGAACACGTCCGTTTAGGCTTAAATTCCAGGCTCGATACCCTCCAGGCGGCCATTTTGCTCGTTAAGCTAAACGCCTTTCCCGAGGAACTCGAACTTCGCCAAGAAGTGGCCTTGCGTTACGAAAGGGCCTTGGTGGGCATGGTCCCCTCGGCCCCGGCGGTACCGGGCGGGCGCCTTTCGAGCTGGGCCCAATACACCATTAGGGTCCCGGCTCCTTGGCGCGAACGCCTGATGGCCCACATGAAAAGCCTGGGCGTCCCCACCATGATCTATTATCCAAATGCCTACACTTGCAACCGGTTTTCGCCGGATTGGGGGGCCGCCCCGGGGATTTTCCGGTGGCCGAAAAAGCCTCCGCGGAAGTCCTAAGCCTCCCCATGCATCCTTATTTGACGCCCCCCGATCAGGACCGAATCGTCGACGCCCTCTTTGAGGCCATGGATTTGGCCCGCAAGGCCGAGCTGGCCTAGGCCCTTTTCCAAGGCCCCACTTTTTTGAGGCCATGGATTTGGCCCGCAAGGTCGAGCTGGCCTAGGCGGTTTTCCAGGGCCCCACTTTTTTGAGGCCATGGCTTTGGCCCGCAAGGCCGAGCTGGCCTAGGCGGTTTTCCAGGGCCCCACTTTCTCGCGGTTTTCCGATATAATACGTTTGGGGGGCCTTTGGTTGGCCGGCCCCAGGTGCCGGGGTTTTGGCCGGGGGGGAAATTTTAGGTAGGCTATGAAAAATTACGAAGAGGCGTTTTTAAACAAAATTGACCAACGGAAGGCGGTCGTGGCCGTCGTCGGTTTGGGATACGTGGGTTTGCCGCTGGCCTTGTCGTTTGCCGAGGTCGGCTTCCAGGTCCTGGGCCTGGACGTGGACGAGACCAAGGTAAAAAAAATCGGGCGGCGGGAAAGTTACATCGGCCACATCTCCGACGAGAGATTAAAAAACACCTCCAATCTTTTTTCGGCCTCGACGGATTTTAACCTGGCCAGCCAAGCCGACGCCATCATCATTTGCGTGCCCACGCCGCTTACCAAGGAAAGGGAACCGGATCTTACCTACGTATTGGGGACGCTTAAGGCGCTTTTGGATTACCTTAGGCCCGGGCAGTTACTTTCCTTGGAAAGCACCACCTATCCCGGGACCACCGAGGAAGTTTTAAGGCCGCCCATCGAGTCCAAGGGCTTGGTCATTGGCCAAGATTTTTTTCTGGTTTACTCGCCGGAAAGGGAAGATCCGGCCAATCCGGATTTCAAGACCCAGACCATTCCCAAGGTTTTGGGCGGATCGACCGAGTCCTCAACCCGGGTCGGCTTGGCCCTTTACGGGCAGGTGGTCGAGCGGATGGTTCAGGTCAGTTCCACCGGGGCCGCGGAATTGACCAAACTCTTGGAAAACATCTACCGGGCCGTGAATATTGGCCTAGTTAACGAACTTAAGGTCATCGCCACCCGCATGGGCCTTGACATTCACGAAATAATCAACGCCGCGGCCACCAAACCCTTTGGTTACACGCCTTTCTACCCGGGGCCGGGCATCGGGGGCCATTGCATACCCATAGATCCCTTCTATTTGACTTGGAAGGCCCGGGGCTACGGGGTCCACACCCGTTTTATCGAACTGGCCGGGGAAATCAACGCCGGCATGCCCCAATACGTGGTTGACAAGATTGCCGCCGCCCTAAACGATCTGGCCAAGCCCCTAAAGGGCGCCAAAATTCTCCTTTTGGGCATGGCCTACAAAAAAAACGTCGAGGACATGCGGGAGAGCCCCTCGCTGGAAGTCTTGAAACTTCTAACCCAGGCCGGATCCCTCGTGGAATACAGCGATCCCCACGTGCCCTTAATGCCCAGGACCAGGAAGGGCGATTTTGGCCTAAAAAGCGTCGAGCTTACCCCCGAAAACCTCGGCTCTTACGACGCCGTGGTTTTGTTGACCGATCACCGGGCCTTCGACAAACCCTTCATCCATAAACACGCGAAATTGGTCATCGACACCAGGGGAGCCTTCCCCATCTCGCCCACGGTGGTCAAGGCCTAAGGGCCTTTTGGCCTGGCCAGAAAAAATTACCCAAAACCATTTCCCCGCCGCTCCCCTCCCTGGTCCCAAGGCCGGCTTTCGCTTTTTAAGATCGTTTGGGGGGTTTTTAATCAAAAGCCCAAAGTTTCAACCAAAGCCCAAGCCTTAAAGCGCCGCCCCGGCGCGATAAGGCTTGGCTTGGTTTTTATTCGTCAAAAATAACCTTCAAGTTTTTTGGAGAATCCCATGACCCCGACAGGTTTCAGCGTATTTAATCGCAAGGATAGAGCCTCGGTCGATACCTTAAGGTTATTGGCCGTGGATATGGTCGAAAAAGCCAAAAGCGGGCATCCCGGTTTCCCTTTGGGGGCCGCCCCCATGGCCTACGTCTTGTGGACCAGGTTTTTAAAGCACGATCCCCAGCGCCCGGATTGGCCCGATCGCGACAGGTTCGTCTTGTCGGCCGGGCATGGCTCGGCCCTTTTGTACGCCTTTTTATGCTTGTCCGGATACGGGTTAACCATGGACGATCTGAAAAATTTCCGGCAGTGGGAGAGCCTGACCCCGGGCCATCCGGAAAGGGGCGTAACCCCCGGGGTCGAGGCCACGACCGGTCCCTTGGGCCATGGTTTGGCCATGGGCGTGGGCCTGGCCCTGGCCGAAAGAAATTTGGCCAAGCGTTTCAACCGTCCCAACTTCAAGCTTTTTGACCACCACACCTACGCTTTGGTCTCGGACGGTGATCTCATGGAAGGGGTGGGTTCCGAGGCCGCCTCCTTGGCCGGGAACCAGGGCCTAGGTAAGCTTATCTATATCTACGACAGTAACGACATGACCATCGAGGGACACGCCGGTTTGACCTTCTCCGAAGACGTCCGGGCCCGCTTCGCGGCCTACAATTGGCACGTCTCGTTGGTGTCCGACGTAGGCGATCTCCAATCGATCAAAGTGGCCTTGGATAAGGCCAAGCAGGAAACCGAGCGGCCGACCTTGATTATCTGCCGAACCAAATTGGGGGCCGGCAGCCCCAAGGAAGACACGCCCGGGGCCCACGGCGAGCCATTGGGGGCCGAGGGCCTGGCCGCCACCAGGGCCCATTACGGTTACGGCGACCGGGGGCCTTTTTTCGTGGACGAAAGGGTGGCCGAGCACTTTAAGGAAAGGGCCCAGGCCCACGTCGAGACCAGGAAAAAATGGGAAGAGACCTTGGCCGAGTACGAAAAAAAGTACCCCGAGGAAGGCCGGGAGCTAAAAAGGCGCCTTTTGGGGAGCGTGCCCGATTCCCTGGCCCCGGACCTTAAAGAAGCGGCCAAAACCGTTTTCGCCAAAGACTCCCAAGTCGCGACCCGGGTGGCCTCGGGCAAAGTCTTAAACGTCCTGGCCAAAAGCCTTCCGGAACTTATCGGCGGCAGCGCCGATCTGGCCCCCTCCAATAAAACCGTCATCGATGGGGAGGAGTTCCTAAGCGCCTTAACGCCCGGCGGCCGGAACATCCACTTTGGGGTAAGGGAGCAGGGCATGGGGGCCATCCTAAACGGCCTGGCCCTCCACGGCGGTTTCATTCCCTTTGGCGGGACTTTTTTGGTCTTTTCCGACTTCGTTCGCCCGGCCGTCAGGCTTTCGGCCTTGATGTCCCTTAAGGTCGTTTACGTTTTTACCCACGACAGCGTGGGCGTGGGCGAAGACGGCCCCACCCATCAGCCCGTCGAGCATTTGGCCGCCCTAAGGGCCATGCCAAATCTCTTGGTTTTAAGGCCGGCCGACGCCTTTGAGACCGCGGCCGCCTGGGAGGTGGCCGTAACCCACCAAGGTCCCAGCTGTCTGATCCTTTCTCGCCAAAATCTCCCGGTTCTGACCCCGGAAAAATACCCCCACCTCCATGAGGGCGTTTTCAAAGGCGCGTACGTCCTATCCGAGGCCCCCAACCAAGATCCCCAGGCCATCGTCATAGCTAGCGGCTCCGAGGTCCACCTGGCCTTGGCCGCCCAGGAGCTTTTAAAGGATCGCCTCGGCGTTCGGGTGGTTTCCATCCCCTCCTGGGAACTTTTCGCTTCCCAGCCCCCGGACTACGTCGAAAAGGTCCTCCCGGCCAAAATAACCAAACGCCTGGCCGTCGAGGCCGGGCGATCCTTGGGTTACGAGCGTTTTGTCGGACTTAATGGTAAAATACTCTCCATCGATTCCTTCGGCCACTCCGCCCCGGCCGGGGTGATTTTTGAAAAACTCGGTTTTACCCCCGATAACGTCGCCCGCTTGGTCGATTCCCTGTTTGAATAAGGAAACGGCCAAAGGGCTTAAGTAGTCCGGCGAGCCTAAAACCCTTTTCCGGCGCCCCGGCCAATTTCGCCGGGGCGGGGAAAAGACGCGCTCTAGCTAGTCCAAAAGGTTTTTTTTCGATGCCAAAGCGACCAAAGCGACCAAAGGTCCTAACCTTAGTCCACGTTCCCCCTTTATCCAAAAACAAAGACGAAAAGGCCAAAAAGCCCTACGTCAGAAAGCCCCCGCCCCAGCCGCTTGATAAGCCCCCGGTCCCCATACAGGAAGTCCTCGACTACTTTAAAAAGGCCTACCCGGACGCGGCTTGCGGCTTACGCTTCAATAATCCCTACGAGCTTTTGATGGCCACAATCCTATCGGCGCAGTGCACGGATTCTCGCGTAAACACGGTCACGGAAAAGCTTTTTCAGGTTTTTCCCACCGTCGAATCGATGGCCGACGCCGAGCTAAGCGAAGTGGAAGAGTTGGTAAAAACCTGCGGTTTCTACCATACCAAGTCCGTAAACATGCACAAAACGGCCAGGATCATCACCCTGGCCTGCGACGGAAAAGTCCCCAGGAGTTTTGGCCAATTGTTGTCCTTGCCTGGGGTGGGCCCCAAAACGGCCAACGTGCTTTTGGGTAACGCTTTTCACACCCCGGCTTTGACGGTCGATACCCACCTGGGCCGCTTAAGCCGCCGCATGGGTTTGTCGATCCAACGAAATCCCGAGCTCGTCGAGAAAGATCTCATGAAACTAGTCCCCAAAAACCTCTGGACCCGTTTTTCCCATCAAGCCATAAGCCACGGCCGGGCCGTCTGCAAGTCCCGAAACCCCAGATGCCAAACTTGCGGCCTTGAGAACTGCCCCTCCAGGCCCGAGATCGAACCCCAGCCCGACCAAAAATAAACGCGTGGGAAATCACATGCTCGCCTCCCCAAAACCCGCCCCGACCAAGGCCAAGCCGGCCCCGGCCGGGGCCCACTTATCCAAGGTCGGCCGATTGGGCCCCCTTTCGGCCAAGTTTTTTTGCCCCTTGGTTTTTTCCCTTATGGCTTTGGCCTTTGGTTTTGTTTGGGCCCCTAAAATCGCGCTGGCCCAAACGCCCATCGTCACTAACTTGGTTGACATGACCTTCGTTTGGGTCCCCAAAGGGCGTTTTTTCATGGGCGCCGGCCCGGGGTTTCAAGGCGACGGCCTATACGAAAGGCCCGCCCATGAAGTGAGCGTTACCAAAGGCTTTAGGTTAACCAGGACCGAGGTCACGACCGAGCAATGGAACCGGGTCATGGGCAACATGAAATTTTACGGGGCGAAAAACAAAAAAGATCAAGGCCAGCTCCCCATCAGCGACGTCTCCTGGCATGACGCCTTGGCGTTTGTCGAAAGGCTAAACGAGCTTGAGGGCACCAAAAAATATCGCCTGCCCACCGAGGCCGAGTGGGAATACGCCGCCCGGGCCGGTTCCGCCACGGCTTATTTTTTTGGGGACGATCCCAAACTCATGGCCGACTACGCCTGGTGCGGCGAGGGCTTCGCCGAGGGCTCGGCCCACCCGGTTGGCCTAAAAAAGCCCAACGCTTTTGGTCTCGTGGACATGGCCGGAAACGTCTCCGAATGGGTCCAGGACTGGTTTTCCCCCGATTATTACGCCAATAAAGTTGGCCAAAACCCCAAAGGCCCCTCCGGCGGCGAAGAAAAGGTCCACCGGGGCGGCGCCTACGCCAGCGATCCCAAAACCTGCCAAAGCGCTTGGCGGGAAACCGATCTGCCCACGGTGAGAAGCGTTAACATAGGTTTTAGGGTGGCCTACGATGAATGAAAAAAATCCCCCCTCCCGCCACGAATAAACCCAAAAAAAACGCCCCCTCCCAGGCGCGATTTAAAAACCCCCCCTGGGCGAGCGATTTTTTTTTTTCGCTCGCCCCCTTTCCCCTAACACCCGCTTCCCCCGCGGCCAGCTTCCCCGCGGGCCGCTTCCCCTAAGGCCAGCTTCCCACTCTAGTCGCTTCCCCGCCGGGCCGCCCTTGGCTACTCGCCGATTATTTTGATCAAAACCCGCTTGTTTCTCTTCCCGTCAAACTCGCCGTAAAAAACGCTCTCCCAGGGACCGAAATCGAGTTGCCCATCGGTCACGGCTATGACCACTTCCCGGCCCATCACGGAGCGTTTCAAATGGGCGTCGCCGTTATTCTCCCCGGTATTGTGCCGGTAACGCTCATAGGGTTTTTCCGGGGCCAAGCCCTCAAGCCAGCTTTCAAAATCATGCAACAGGCCCGATTCGTTGTCGTTTATAAACACGCTGGCCGTGATATGCTTGGCGTTTACCAAACAAAGCCCTTCCTTAATCTCGCTTTCCCTGACCGCGTTCATGACGTCCGCCGTTATGTTGACGAAAGCCCGCCGGGTTGGGGTATTTATGGTCAACTCTCTTCTAAAACTTTTCATTTTTATCACCTTTAAAAAAATCGTACTCAAACGTTTTATGTAAAACTGCCCCAATCCACCAAAAAAGCGATCGCGGCTAGACATATATCCAACCATGGTGAACCGTAACGGTTCTTTTTCTAAAAAATCCCCAAAACATCGCCCCAAAACCCAGCCCCGGCCAGTTTTTAAAGCGACCTTTTGGATTATTTTACCCTACTCGCATGGCCCTTAAAGCCTTTTTTACTAAACCTCGCCAAAAGCCTCGCGCCCCAACGTTCCCGCCCTTGGCCAACGGCTTACCCCCCCCAAAAAAACGCCCGGGGAAAGCCTAAGGGCGAAAAAACCCGTCACCCCCCAAGGCCAACCCTGTGGGGTCGCCCCGAGACGGCGTCAAAAAATGTTCAATATTTTGCCGCGGTTTTCATTCCCGGCCTGGGGGCCAATTAAAATAAACCCTTCACGCAAATAATAGCCCCATAATCCGTTTAAGGCAATAACCCCAGCTTGGCCGCCCCCAGTCCAAAAACCCCCTGCCTCAAAAAATTTCCCCACCCAAGCCCCGCCCAAGCCCCGCCCGGCCAAACGCTCCCTTGGCCAAAATCCCCCACCTCACCCCCAGCCAAAACCGCCCCGCGAAGGCCCCAAATCGGCCCGTGGAGGCCCTTGAAACCCGGGTTGGCATAATTTACCCAAGCCGGGGCTCCGAATCGGCCCACGGCCCTTTACGGCCGTCTAATCGGCAAGTCGCGAAATGGCCCGATCCGGTCCCAATCATGTCCCAAACATGGGCCAAACATGGACCATGGGCCAGCTCGAAAAAAACCAGGCTTAAACTGAGGCGGTATACTTTTTTGGGAACTTTTGGGGAAACGCGAAAAATGGTGGCCCCCTTTCGCTTGGGAACTTGGGGGCGAAATGGCCCCCGATCAAGCGAGAATCAACGTTGGCAAAAATGTGGGGGTAAACGGGGTAGGGCTGGAAAAATTCTCAGAAAAAGGG
>JAITLH010000427.1 GCA_031277995.1 Deltaproteobacteria bacterium | reverse complement strand
CCCGTCCCGGTGCCGGTACCGCCGCCAGAACCTGGGCCGGTGGCCCCCTCCATGGTGCCTTGGCCGCCTTCTTGGGTGCCCGGGGTCAGGGTCGGTTTCGGGGGAGGCGGCTTGGGCTTGGGTTTAGGTTTGGGCTTTGGTTTTTCCTCCGGGGGAGGGGGAGCGGGGATGGCGATTTCCTCGGCCTGGGGAGACAAACTCTCCAATATGGTCAGATCCTCGGCTTCGATTATGTCCGGTTCCGGAATGGGTTCCAGGTCCTGCTCTTGGATGATATGCGGCTCTATTTCTTCCTCGGGAACGGGGACATCCGGGGCCGGCACCGGGGGCGGGCCTTGGGCGTCGCCTTCTTCCATGGGACCTGCGTCACCCCCGCCAGGCTCGCCACCCAATGGGTCATAATTAAAGACCATGCTGCCCAAGGGGATCATGGGTTCGCTTTTGGCGTTGGGCCAAATCAAAAAAACGATAAAAAGCAAGTGTACGCCTATGGACAAGGCCAAGGCGGTATTTAAAGCTCTTCTTTGAACGATATCTACTGAATGAACTCTCACGTATTTTACCAAAATAGTATTTTATTTAATTTAGCCAAATATTTAATGTTCACGGTAACCATAAATTTAAACTTTACTAAAAATAAACTTCCTTAGCTTGCCCTTACTGTCCATCCGCCGCCGGCGCTGCCGGGGCCGGGCTGGGGGCCGGGGTTACCGCCGGAGGGCTAGCCGGGGCTGGCTCGGAAGCGGGCGAGGCGCTTTGAACCGCCGCGGCCGGGGCCTGGGCGCTTGGGGCCGCCGTTTGACTTGAATCGCTTTGGCTTAAAGTCGCGCCTTGGCTTGGCGCCCCTTCGGACGTCGCGGCGGCGTCACCCGAGGTAACCGCCGGGGCCGTGGAGCCGTCGCCGGCTGCGGCCTCGCCCGCGGCGTTTTCACCGGAAGTGGGAAGAACGTTTGTGACCAAGGTAACCCGGGCAAAGCCGGCTTGGCCAAGCTCGCTCATTAGTTCCATCATTTTTCCGTATTTAACTTCGCCGTCGCCCCTGACGAAAACTTCGCCCGATTCTGATTCAAGGGCCAAACGCTTAAAGGTACTGGCCCTTTGGGCGTCGGTCACGATCTCTTTGTCAACGTAGACTTTGTTCTCCAGGTCCAGGCTGATTATTAGGGGTTTGTCCGGTCGTTCCATGGTTAGGCCCGTGGTTTTGGGCAGATTTATCTTGACCCCGCCCATCATCAAAGGCGCCGTAACCATGAAAATTATCAATAAGACTAACATAACGTCGATAAAAGGCGTCACGTTGATGTCGGATATTGAGCTTAAGCCTTCGCCATCGTCATCGGTGTTGGTGTTTTGCATTTGTTAGCCCCTGTCTTAAATTATTAGCTAGGTCCGACCGTTGTTCGAAACGCGACCTAGCGATACCGTTACCGACCAAGCCAATGGCTAATTGGGCCTCCTTGGAAATTTTTTTGATGGTGGTATTGATCTTGTTAAAGGCGATGACCGCGGGGATGGCCGCGACCAAACCTAAGGCCGTGGCCGATAAGGCCTCGGCGATGCCGGGGGCCACCACGGCCAGGGTGGTTTCGCCCGAGGCGGCGATACCGATAAAGCTATTCATGATCCCCCAGACCGTTCCAAATAGCCCGATAAAAGGGCAGGTGGAACCCGAGGTAGCCAGAAAGGTAACCCTGGTTTCCAGACGGTAGATGCCGCTGGCCAGGACGCCGCGCATGGATCGTTCAATCCTTTCCCTAAAATCCGCCCTGGTTTCGTTTCCGGCTATGTCCTGACTTTCGACCAAGCCTTTTTTAACGATGTCGGTCGCAAGGCCAGGATAGTTCTCCGGGACTATGTTATCCCCAATCTTCTGGGCCGTCCTCTTAAATTTCCAGGTGTCCCGGCTAAAGGATCTTAAAACGATAGCTTTTTCAATGATAATAACCCAACAGGCCACCGAAGCTAATAATAATATGATCATAACGATTTTAACTACGTCATCGGCGGCTAAAAACATTTCAATAACAGAAAAGTTTGGCATTTAATTAATTCCTGTGTTTAATTTCCTTTCATTAAATAGTGTTAAATAATGCGAAATAAGTAAAAAGTAAAAAAAAACCGGATCTCAGATGAGATCCGGGACGCCCATGATCCAGGTTTAAAATCTCTCACGGCGCCTCGTTTGATCCCCAAGCGAGGTAACCCCACAGTTCCAAAAGGCAGGTAATCTGACTTAACCCAACCCCGGGCCTTTACGACGGCTTTTACAAGCGATCGAGAGTTTAAAAAACAAGGGTTAGGTATTCACAGCGATGGGCTCGTCCCCGATTCGCGCGGGGTTCCCCTTTTAAGCCTCGAAAGGCTCCTTTTGGCTAACCAGATACGGAGCGGGGAATCAATAGGAAGGTTTGGCCTCCAAATTAACCTCGCCCCAATTATTCGATATTTTATGGCCTTGAAGGGAAAAAATCAACCGGAATATGGAAGCGCTCGGAAATTATTGGCTGGAATAGCTCAGAAAAGTTTCGCGGGAAGCTGGGCCAAGGTTCGGCCAAGAAAATTGGGCCTAAAACCGGCAGCGGGTGGGCTAGGTAAGGGTCAAAAAAGTTTCGCGGGAAGCGGGGCCAAGGTTCGGCCAAGAAAATTGGGCCTAAAACCGGCAGCGGGTGGGCTAGGTAAGGGCCAGAGAAGTTTCGAGGGAAGCGGGGCCAAGGTTCGGCCAAGAAAATTGGGCCTAAAACCGGCAGCGGGTGGGCTAGGTAAGGGTCAAAAAAGTTTCGATGGAAGCGGGGACAAGGGTTCGGGTGAAAATATTGGGATAAAAACTAAGGGAGGGGATTACCGTAACCTGACCGCTTGACGAAAACAGGGCTTCCAAGATAGTCAAGATTGATCTTAACTTTTTAAAGGATTGGCAAACGACCAAAACCAAGCTGGAAAGGTCCTAGCTTGGAGCGATTTTTCTTAACTTAAAATAGACTATCGGGAGGCGACGCGGTCCCGAAGGAGAACCGCGGCGCCTCCGTCATGAGTCTAATAAAACCGCCCGTTTCCGGGGCGGGTTCGGCTTTTTAGGCCGGGCCCGTCTTTGGGGAGGCTCCTTAGGGCTTGGTTTAGCCGTTTAGGAGCGATAGAGCCATTTGAGGCAAGGAGTTGGCCTGACTTAACATCGAGACCGCGGCTTGGGCCAAGACTTGGTTCCTTACGAATTCAGTCATTTCTGTGGCCACGTCAACGTCGGAGATTCGGCTTTCCGAGGCTTGGAGGGCCTCAATCTGGATCTCCAGGTTAGTTATGGTGTTCTCCAGCCTGTTCTGGAGAGCTCCGATGTCCGCCCTGACTTTGTCTTTACGTTCCATGGCATCGTTTAGGGCGGTCAAGGCTTCCTGGGCGGAAGACTGGGTCCTGACTTCGGCCCCGGCCCAATCGCCGTCAGCGGCGTTTTGGATCTCAACGAAACTGTAGCGGTCCAGTCCGTTAATGATGTCGTCGGTAAGCCCAGGGGTGACGACCTCGTTGGCTCCGTTAGAGACCGCGGCGATCCACAGATCCCTTTGATTGCCAACGTCCCGGCCGTGGAGGGTTAGGTTCCAGACCTCATTGCCGTAACCGGCTTTGGTCTGGACGGGCTTTAACGTACCCCAGTTTTCGCCTCCCAGGCTAAAGCTGGTTCCATCCTGGTTACGTTCGCCGGTTTCGAGGTTCTCAAACTGGATGGCCTCTTTTGCGGCTTGGGAAGCGAGATCCCCGTCGGCTACGTCGCAAGCCAACAAGTAATCATAGTCCCCACCTTTCTTGGTGAAAATATAGACCATCTCGACGCTCGTACCATTGACGTTGACCTCTTCATACATGGCCCAGAACTGGCTTCGATCGTTATGGTTGATGGCCGAGGCCAGGGCCCAGGCCCCGAAGTTTGAGTGGCCGGCGGCGTCAGTAAGTGGGGTATCTTCCGTGGCCACGATATAGGCGTATTTGGTGCTATCGATGATCCCCGGCTCCTTGGTCACGGTTTGCTCCGCAACGGCTCCTAAAGTCGTGAATTGCGTAGTTAGCCCATATAACTCGCTCTCTTCGATGGGAGGGGTGGGTATTACGGCCCCGGTCCTCTCGATACGGTCTACCCCCGCAGTTGTGCCGTCATTTTTGAGGCCAAGTTCATGGGTGATGGACGCGGCCAAATACTCGGCGATATAGGAGATGGTAGCGTCTAGAGCCATATTGTCAAAAGGGTTACCAGTGACGCCATTTCCGTTTAAGACCCTGGTCGTGTCGCCGTAAGTGGCCGTGACATCCAAGGCCGTAGCCGTGATGGTCGTGGTGACGTTCTTGGCAAGATCGTCCATATGGAGATAAGGGGCTTGGGATTTAGAGCCGGGCCCAGTGGTTAGCCTAACTTGTGAATTACCAGCCTGTACTCCCGAGATAACCGCTTTGACACTGGCGTTGACGGCAGTAAGAACGTCACCATAGGTCCCGTCATCCGGTATTGTGGGTAAGGTGCCGGTATAGGCGGTTCCGCCTATGGTGGCCGTGATCGAAGTCTCTATTGTGTTATTATTATCGGTGCCGGTAACAGTTAATACCAGTTGGTCCAAGTTAAAGAGAGTGGCTAGGTTCGTGTCCGTGGTCCAGTTACCATTACCGTCCAGGTATATTCCTGTATTG
>JAITLH010000395.1 GCA_031277995.1 Deltaproteobacteria bacterium | reverse complement strand
GCCCGCGGCCCTGGTTTTGCCCGAAAAAAAACCCCTAAACCAAGCAGACAACCCGCGACCCAGGTTTTTTTTCAAAAAAACCTTCAAAACTAAAGTTTGGCGTAAAGGCCATCTAAGCTTAAGCTTAATCGACGCGGGCGAGTTAAGTTTAGCCATTTGTCATCCCTATGCCTAGATAGAAATTAAAAAAAATTATAAACGCAATGCAAATTTGCGGTTTTTTAAAGTTATTAATTTTGGTTGAATGGGAAAGCCCTGGCCTAATACTTAAATTTTGTTCTTAATTTTTCTTTACCGAAATTTTATTTGAAACAATTCCCAGAATATGATATCTTATAACCAAGCGGAGTTCTTTCTGTCAGAATAACTTTCCTTGATAGAGAGTTATAATCCCCAAAGAGGTTAATTCTTCTGGCCGGCGCGGCCCGATTTAAAAAATTTTAGCTTGGCCTTGAAAAAAAACCATTGACTTTCGAGAGAGAATAGTCTATACAATCAAAACAATCTTACCGCGGCGCCTTAGGCGAGGGCCCGTGGCCTCCACAAAATCTTCTTTGGGACTTTCCTTTAATCTAAACCGTTTTCAGCTGTCCTCGCGCTTTTCTCGATCGAGTCTTGATGCCCATTAAGTTCGACTGGGTTTTCCCACTCGCTTGATTAAAATTTGGTCCGGAAAGTTCAACTTTTTCACCCTCATCTAATTGAGAGTCTTAAATTCCGTACCCTGATATATCGCTTGACATGTTGGGCGGCTTAACGTATTATTAGTCCATCCATGAAAATCTAACCAACCATTTCTTTCATTTTCTTAGGGCCAACATGTACGCTGACCCTGGAATGAGAATGATGGTTTTTTTTCAGAGTTCACCATACTTCAAAGCAAATCTTTTCAATCAAATAACAATTATTCAACTCCGTAATAAAACTCCACTTCGTCCGCGGTTGATATTGACTAAGGTTAAAGAGTTCTTTTTAATTCGTTGTTTTCAATGAGTTAAATGGCTATCTTTTGCCTTGCTCTTTTAAAGAGATATTTTGGCTATAATTTAGGTTGTTTAAACTGTTTGATTTTGTTATAAGTTTTTCTAACTTTATTAGAGTTTAAAAATCTAAATTAATTGTGTTTTAATTTTAAAAACTTTCATTTATTGACTTTTCGTGGTTAACTAACATTCACTATATAGTTTTTTAGTTAACTGTTTTTAGACGTCAGCTTAAAGTAAAATTCTATTTAGCTTGGCGCCTCACAAATGGACTAACCAGTTCATTCAATCACGATTTTTTAAGGGTTTTCCGTTATTTTAGTTGGTAAAATTCGTGACTTATTTTACGTGAAAAACCGGGCCAAAACTTGGCCCCATTTGGGGCCGGCGCTCCAAAGGGCCCCCGTCGCGGGCCCAGACGCCGCCCGTCGCGGCGATCCTGGAATCAATCGCGATAAACAATAGGCAAAAAACGCAATCGGCTTGGATACGGAACCTCGGTAAATCGCTGTTCTCACCCGGCGTTTGTCAGAAAATCAACCCTTCGAGTTTTTGGATAACTGAGCGCTCTAAAGCTTGTTTATGTTAAAACCTAACACTGGCCATTATTGGCAAGTTGGAGATTGGAAGTGTATCGACCTGAAAAAGCCTCAGTCGAATCTAAATCCAGCCCCCGGCAAGACGTCGGAAACTTTTCTTGGGTGAACTCAATGACCGAAAAGATGGATCTATCGGAATTAAAGCAGATGAAAATTTCTGAACTCACGGCCATGGCCAAGGAGTTCAAGATCGAAAACGCCACCGGGCTACGAAAGCAGGAACTGATTTTTTCCTTATTGCAGGCCCAAACCGAACACAACGGCATGATTTTTGGCGGCGGGGTTTTGGAAACCCTCCCGGACGGCTTTGGTTTTTTAAGGGCGCCCGAGTCCAATTATCTGCCGGGCCCAGACGACATCTACGTCTCCCCCAGCCAGATCCGTCGCTTTAACCTTAGGACCGGGGACACCGTTTCCGGGCAAATCAGGCCGCCCAAGGAAAGCGAGCGTTATTACGCCTTGCTTAAGGTTGAGCAATGCAATTTTGAGGACCCCGAGGAGGTGACCAGGGATAAGATTCTCTTCGATAACCTCACCCCCCTGTATCCCGACGAGCGCATCAAGCTGGAAACCGAGACAAAAAACTTTTCCATGCGCATCATGGACATGATGACGCCCATAGGCAAAGGCCAGAGGGGCTTGATTGTCTCCCCGCCCAGAACCGGAAAAACGATCCTTTTGCAAAACATCGCGAACAGCATCACCCGCAATAACCCGGACGTGGCCTTAATAATGCTCCTTATCGATGAGCGGCCCGAGGAAGTGACCGACATGCAAAGATCGGTTACCGGCGAGGTCATTAGCTCGACCTTCGACGAACCCGCGACCAGGCACGTTCAGGTGGCCGACATGGTCATAGAAAAGGCCAAAAGGCTGGTCGAACACAAAAGGGACGTGGTCATTCTCCTAGATTCCATAACCAGGCTCTCCAGGGCTTACAACACCGTGGTTCCGCCCTCGGGCAAGATCCTCTCCGGCGGCGTCGATTCGAACGCCCTCCATCGGCCCAAGCGGTTTTTTGGGGCGGCCAGAAACGTGGAGGAGGGCGGATCCCTTACCATCATCGCCACGGCCTTGATCGATACCGGCAGCCGCATGGACGAGGTCATCTTCGAGGAATTTAAGGGCACCGGTAACATGGAAATCCACTTGGACAGAAAACTTAGCGACAAGAGGGTTTTCCCGGCCATGGACATCAACAGAAGCGGCACCCGCAAGGAAGATCTGCTCCTGACCGAAAAAGAGCTAAACCGCATCTGGATACTTAGAAAACTCCTAAGCCCCCTTAATCCCGTTGACAGCATGGAGTTTTTGCTTGACAAAATGCGAGGCAGTAAAACGAACGCCGAGTTTCTCGATTCCATGAGCGCCTGACCCCCAGCCTCGGGAAAAAAGCCCCCAAATTTTATTTGGGAGTTTTCGGACCCGTTTCCCCTTTGGCCGCGTCGGCCAAGGCCCTGGCCGCCTGGGACAACGGTCCCATTAAACCTTGGATCCATTAAACTTGGCCCCGGGTAACCAAGCGCGCCTTGGCCAAGCGCTTAATTACTAAGGGCGTTGGCGCCCGGTCCTTGATGGCCGCTCCCAAAATGGCTAAACTTGATAAGACCGAGCCCAGGAAAAGCCATTGCCCCCGTTGGCCAGGGGCTCGCGAGGCCCGGTTAAAAATGGGCCAATAACTTCCAAGCGTAAAACAGTTTTTTAGAGTAACCCCGCCCTATGGAATCCCCCGTCAGCCGCAACGCGAGATACGATCTCCCCATAGATCTCCAAGTCGAAAGTCGCTTGGGTGACATTGGGCGTTTGGTAAGCTTACCCAGTACCACTTTTAGGCTCCTTAGCTTACTGATGAGCGAAACCACCAGCGCCAGGGATCTTCAAAAAGTCGTCGAGCAAGATCCGGGGCTTACCGCCAAGGTCATTAGCCTTTCCAATTCGGTCATCTACGCCATCCGCGATCCCGTTTCCACCATCGATCGGGCCATAACCATCATCGGCTTTAAGGAGCTTGAGATTATCGCCTTGGGCATCGGTTTGTCGGAAACCTTCGATTTGAAAAAAGTCCCGCCGGGCTTTGACGGCCGGGCCCTGTGGCTCCATTGTTTGTCCGTTTCTTGGATCGCCCGGGAATTGGCCCTGGTGACCAAGGCGGCCGAACCCAGCGAAGCCATGATTGCCGGGCTTTTGCATGAACTGGGCATCATTATCCTGGTTTCCAAGTTTCCCATCCATTTCATCCAGCTTTTGGATCTAATCAATTCCGGCCAGCCCCTCCAGGACGCCGAGACCACCCTAAACCTTAGGCACGAGGCCATCGGCTACCAATTGGCCAAAAATTGGGGCTTGCCCCAGGTTTTTCAGGAAGTGATACTTTTTCATCACTATCCCCACCTGTGCCCAAACCACGCGAAACTGGCCTCGATCATAAATTTGGCCGATAACTTGGCCCACCGTTCCGGCTACGGGCTAACTATTGAGAGTTCCTCGATCGATCTGCCAAAAATATTGGCGACGTTGGGCCTCAAAATAGAAACCTTGCAGAACCTTATTAAAAACATCATCACGGCCATCCCCAAAGTTGAACCCCTGTGGAACCAGTTATTAAACGGCACCAAGCCGGTCGGAAAAACCGGCGGTAAATTTTCCTCTTTGCTCAAATGAATTTGGTAAATTGTTTAGAAAAAGAATATAAAGTCACTTGTTAAAGTAAAATTTAACAATAAAAAAAGTTAATAAACTATTTTTATTTATCCCAAGGCAACTTAGATAAATAACCGTTAACTTAGCCTAACCCTTGACGAGAATTAATCTCGTCTTTTTTTGTCTAAAAAAAATAAAAATAATTATTTTTTAACCTCCTCGCTTGAAGGGGGCTAATTTTTCCCTGCCCTTAAATCGACTTAAGCCGGGTTTTTTTTGGCTTGGGTTTTTTCGCCGGTTTTTGGCGAGATTTTTGGGGAGGGTCGGGGTCGGTGGCGGCTGGGATGGCCAAGACGACCGCTGGATCGGTTGACCGATCGAGAGGAAAGTCCGGGCTCCGCAGGGCACGGTGCTGGGTAACTCCCAGCGAGGGTAAC
>JAITLH010000387.1 GCA_031277995.1 Deltaproteobacteria bacterium | reverse complement strand
GTTGGCGACCCGGCCGATTTTTGGCGGGGCTGTTGGCGAGATTGGGAGGCCCGCCTCCCGACCTGGCCCGGGGGCGGGCCGTGGGGAAAATCCTAACATCCATAAATTGGTCCCGAGGGGCAAATTTATGGATGTTAGGCGAGATTTTATTTAAGGGTAAGTTGGTAATTATTTAGGTTATTTAATCAAAAATGGCCCGGCCAAATCTCCCGGGCTCTCTTGAAATGTTAACCAATTGGGGGGATAATGGCCGGTGAATTATCTTGACCTAAGGCCGCCCTTGGTCCGTGGGCCATGGGCCAAGGCATATGGGACAAGGCCAAGGCCCATTGTCCTTGGCCTTGGTTTTTGGGTGGCGCGAAAGCGCCCTTTTTTGGAGAGCCCATGCCGTTTATTGGAGAGTTTACGCCGCCGGGCGACAAGTCCGTAAGTCACCGCTTGGTCCTGATGTCCCTTATCGCCGAGGGGGAGATGTTGGTCCAGGGCTTGTCGGATTGCGAAGACGTTAGGACCAGTCTGAATATTTTTAAGGCGCTGGGCGGGAAGTGCGAGGCGGAGGCCAAGGGCCTAAGGTTTTATGGCTTGGGGGGTAAGTGGGCGCCCCCGGAAAATTTGGAACTGCCGTGTAACAATAGCGGGACGACCATAAGGTTACTGATGGGACTTTTGGCCGGAAAACCCGGGCGGTATATACTCGATGGTGACCTCCAGCTTAGGCGAAGGCCCATGGAGAGGGTGGCCGAACCCTTGAGGTTAATGGGCGCCAAGATCGAGACCACTTTGGGAAGACCCCCGGTCCAGATAGAGGGCCAGAGCTTGGTGGGCATTGAGTATAAGTTTTCCGAGGCCAGCGCCCAGCTAAAAAGCGCCGTTTTGTTGGCCGGCCTATCGGCCCAGGGGCCCACCAGGGTTAGCGAACCCCACGCCTCAAGGGATCATACCGAGCGCTTGATTGGCTATTTTGGCGGTGACATTGAGGTCCAAAACCTCGAAATGACCGTGAAACCCTCAAGACTGACCCTGAGAAAATTTTTCGTGACCCCTGGGGACCCGTCTTCGGCGGCCTTTTTTCTCGTCGCCGCGGCCATCGTTCCGGGCTCGAGGGTGACCGCCCAAAACTTACTGTTATCGAGGGGCCGCTCGGGGTTTTTGCGGGTCTTGGATCGCATGGGGGCCATGGTAAGTTTAACCATGGTCAGTGACACCCCCGAACCGACCGGGGACGTCACCGTCACCTATAATGGCCCCTTGGTAGGAACCGAGGTCGGGGCCGAGGATATCCCCAGTCTCATAGACGAAGTGCCCATATTGGCCTTGGCCGCCACAAAGGCCCAGGGCCGGACGGTTTTTCGGGACGTTCACGAGTTAAGGGTTAAGGAGACCGATCGCCTAATGAGCATACGGCATCAGCTGGGCGCCTTGGGGGCCAGGCTTAATTCCGAGGGGGACGATCTGGTAATCGACGGCCCGACCTCGTTTATGTTGCCCGGGGAATTGGATTCCGGGGCCGACCATCGGCTGGCCATGACCTTATCGGTGGCCCTAAAGGCCGCCGGGGCCAAGGTGCCCATCCTGGGCCGCGAATCCATCGCCGTCTCGTATCCCGAGTTTGACGAGCATTTGGCCAAACTCTGGCGGCCGGCCCCTTAGGGTTTGGCCTTTGGGGCTTGGCCCGCGGCGCGGAGCGGGGCGCCGCGCGGCGGAGGGGCGCGGAGAGCTTTTTTTTTGGCGTTTTTAGACAGGGGAAAGGGCCCGTATGGCAGAGGAGCTTAAGACGAAAAATTATACCTTAGGACTACTGGGCGGCCCCAGGGTAAGGTACTCCCCTTCCCCGGCCATGCACAAGGCGGCCTTGGCGGAAAACGGGTTGGTCGGGGACTATTTGGCCGTGCAGGTCAGTCCCGAGAGTTTGGCCGACACGGTCAAGGCCTTATGGGAGCTGGGCTATTGGGGCTTTAACGTCACCAATCCCCATAAAGTGACCATTATGGAATCGCTTTGCGGGGTATCCGAGGAAGCCAAGGCCATAGGCTCGGTCAACACCTTGGTTAGGACCCAGGAAGGGTATTTTGGGGAAAATACCGACGCCCCGGGTTTCCAAAGCGCCTATCTGGAGGATATCGAAAATCCCGCCGCTCTTAAGCCCCTGGTCTTGGGGGCGGGCGGCTCGGCCAGGGCCATCGTTACCGCCTTAAAAAATTCCGGTTTCGAGGTCTTTTTGTCCAGTCGGGATTTTAGCAAGGCCCGCGCCCTGGCCGGGGAGTTTGGGCTAACGGCCCTCGATTGGGTGACCTTGGGCGAGTTTGGGCCCTTTGACCTTTTGGTTAACGCCACCCCCAGCTCCAGCGTCAGGGATTTTTCGCCCAAGCCGCCGGCCGTAAGGCTTAACGCCGGGGCCCGGGTCATCGACATCAATTACGGCCGGGACAACAATCACTTTGAGTCCATCTCCCTTAGGGCCGGGGGGATCTTCCAGGACGGCTTGGGCATGCTGGCCCACCAAGCCCGGCTCTCCTTTATTTTGTGGACCGGCATCGACCCGGGTCTGGCGCCCTTATTGCGCGCCGTCAATAACCTGCTCGATAAGAGCGAGTAAACCAAATAAGGCCCAAACCCAATCCCCCAAGGGATTGGGTTTGGGCGCCTCGGTTCCCTTTTTTGGCAAGGGGCCGACCTTGGACCCTATCTTGAAAGACCATACCCTTTTTACCCCATACTCACGCGGCCAAGCGCCCGACCGCGCCTACCCGGAAAAAAACATCTTTTTGACCGGCTTTATGGGCGCCGGAAAGACGACGGTGGGCCGCTTATTGGCCCAGGCCCTAAACCGTCCCTTCGTGGACATGGACGCCGAGCTCGTAAAGTTACACAATAAGAGCATTCCCAGGATTTTCTCGGAATTGGGGGAGGCCCATTTTAGGCAAGCGGAAGCGACCTTGCTTAAAAACTTAAACGAACAGGACCAGCCCAAGGTCATCGCCACCGGCGGGGGCATCGTCCAAAGCGAGGCCAACTGCGAAATTTTGACCGGGGCCCTGACCTTTTTCTTAAACATCTCGGCCGAGGAAGCCTGGAAGAGACTTTCCGAGGACGATAAGGACGATCGGCCCCTGGCCTCAAGTTTTAGGGACTTCAAAAGCCTTCTGGCCAAAAGGCAGGGCCTCTACCAAAAATGCGGGGCGGCCTTTTCGGCCGCGGCCGGCCCAAAGGAGATAAGCGAAGCCATCCTCGATTTCGTTTTGTGGCAAGAGCCGGTCATCTTGGGCGCCGAGGGGCGATCCTCTCGGGTGCGGACCTACGCCCCGGTTTCCCTGATGGCCGAGCTCAAAAAGGAACTTTTGGCTTCCAATAAGGCCATGGTCCTTATGGATCATCATTTCCGGGACACCCCGGACGAATTTAACCGTCTTTTTGCCGATTTACCCGTCTATTACGCCAAGGGCGCGGGCGAGGCGGCCAAGACCTTTGGCGAGGTTGGGGACTTACTTTTGGCCATGTCCGAGGCCGGGCTCGATCGCTCCGATTATTTGGTGGTTCGGGGCGGGGGCAGTTTGACCGATCTGGGCGCCCTGGCCGCCGGGCTTTTTAAAAGGGGCCTAAAACTCATCTTGGTTCCGACCACGGTCTTGGCCGCCGTGGACGCTTCCATTGGCGCCAAGGCCGCCGTCAACTTGGCCGGGGCCAAAAACCAGGTCGGGCTATTTTATCTGCCCGAGGAAGTTTGGATCGATCCCCTGGTCCTAAGAAGCGTCCCGGATAACCTTAAAAGGGACGGCCTAATCGAAGCCTACAAAACGGCCCTGCTTTTCGATCCCTTGTTAGCCGAGCTAATTAGCCGCCAGCTAACCAACCTCCTAAGCGGGGATTTACTTATTTTGTCCCAAATCGTCCACGACGCGGCCAGGCTCAAAATCGAGCTCGTGGCCAAGGATCTAAGGGAAGAACTGGGCCTTAGGGACGTCTTAAACCTTGGCCACACCTATGGCCACGCCGTCGAAAGTTACCACGCCCCCAATGTCAGCCACGGCCGGGCCGTGGCCCTGGGCTTGGCCGTGGCCTTGGTTCATAGCGTAAAACGACATGGCTTTGACGAAACGGCCGCCAAAAACGCCATTCATATCTGCCGCCTTTTGGCCGGGGGCGCCTTTCCCTCGCCCCCGCCCGAAAAAGAGGTTTTAAGGCTTCTCTCCTTTGACAAAAAGATTAGGCAGGGCCGACTAAAATTCGTGGCCTTAAAGGCCCCGGGCGAGGCGGTTTTGGAAACCAACCTTAACCCCCCAGACCTCTTGGACGCGGCCAAGGAACTATTCAAAAACCAAACCCCAAGTTAAAGAAGGCCAAAGGCCTCGGGCCTTTGGCCTTCTTTGGGAAAAAAAGGGCTTTTATGGGCAGCTTACTGGGCCGTCATTTCTCGGTCATGACTTTTGGCGAATCGCACGGGCCGGGCCTGGGGGTGGTCATCGACGGGCTCCCGGCCGGCTTGGCCATAAGCCTGGAGGAATTGCAAAGGGATTTGGACAAAAGAAGGCCCGGCCAATCGGGCTTTACCAGCCCCAGAAAGGAAAGTGACCAGGTCGAGATCCTCTCGGGACTAACCGGCGAGGGACTCACAAACGGCTCGCCCTTGGCCATGCTCGTTAGAAACCAAGACGCCCGGGGGAGCGATTACGCCAAAACGGCCGAGGTTTTTAGGCCGGGACACGCCGACTGGACCTACTTTAAAAAATACGATCTTTTGCCCCAACCCGGCGGGGGCCGGGCCAGCGGGCGGGAAACCGTGGGCCGGGTGGCCGCCGGGGCCGTGGCCAGGCAGCTACTAAAGCCCCTTGGGGTAACGGTCAGATCCGGCACCGTGGCCGTGGGCGCGGTTTGGGGGGAAAAGATCGACTGGGAGTTCGCCCAGGCCAATCCCCTAAGGTTTTTGGACCCCAATGGCTACAAAAGGGCTTCCGAGGCCCTTTTGGAAGCCAAGACCCAGGGCGATTCCTTAGGTTCCGTCGTGGCCGTCTCGGCCTTGGGGGTGCCGGTGGGCTGGGGCGATCCGGTCTTCGACAAGCTTGAAGC
>JAITLH010000384.1 GCA_031277995.1 Deltaproteobacteria bacterium | reverse complement strand
AATTCCCCCAGCCGCCCCCCGCCCAACGGGCCCAGCCCCTTTTCGCTAAAAATGGTCCCCAAAACCTCCAACACCCAAGCCCAGAAACGACCGGCTAACGAACGTAAAAACGTCCCCACCTTGCCCCAAAATCCCCGGCCCTTTGGCCTTGGCGGCCTTGGCCCGGCGTTTGCTTTATTAAAGACCTGGGTATATGATAAAAAAAGCTTGCCAAGCTGGCACTTACCGCCGCCAAGGCCGCCGCCAAGGCCCGGGCCTTGGGGTTAGGAAGAGGGCCCCTTAACTAAAAAATCCGAAAACCTCACCCCCCCCACCTAAATGGCCCATAAACGCCCTAAATCGGCCCAAGATCGCGTTTGCCGGCGGGGCTGACTACCCCCCCCCCTGGGCCCTTCGTTTCAAGTTGGCCCCAAAACGGGCCCTTTACGGCAAACCTACAAAATCCATGAATATCTCGCCCAAAACAAGGCCGATAAGAGCCTTTTGGCGGTGGCGACATGACCCTAAAAATACCGACGCATGGCTTGAAGCTTGCCCTTTTGGCGCTTCTGGTTTTCGCTCTCCCCTTGGCCCAAAGCCAAAGGGCCCAGGGCCAGCAAAGTTTCGCCCAAGTTGACACTCGCCAAATCGCTTCCAGGTTGGAAAAAGCCACGGTCTTGGTTCTCTCTTTTGGCCCAGGCGACGACGATGGCATGGGTTCCGGTTTTGTGGTGGCCCCTGGTTATGTCGTCACCAACGCCCACGTCATCTTGGGATCCCTTCGTACCAAAAATATCGTTATCCTTAACAAGGTCTTGCCACCAACCTCGGCTCAATTGGTGGATTATGTCAAGGATACCGCCGGGGGCGACGGTTTTGGCGGTCGGGACTTGGCCTTACTGAAATTTAAAGCGCCCAGGGGCGTTGACCTGCCTTCGCTCTCCTTTAACCTGGACGTGGAAAAGATGGACAAGGTCGGGGCTTGGGGTTATTCCGGGCTCCTGACGCTCGCGAATCTAGTCATGCAAGCCCAAACCAATTTCGAAAATTTTAGGTATGAAGACACGCCCGTGGTCTATACCGAAGGCACGATCGGCACCATCTTTAACGCCGCGCGCTGCCGTCACATTGCCCACACGGCCATCATTCACCAGGGAAATAGCGGCGGGCCTTTGGTTAACGCCAACGGGGAGGTGGTGGGCATAAATACCTGGATTATCGGAGGCGAAATCTCGGGAACGGCCATGGGCATAGCCCAGGTGTCGGATGGCATCGTGAAATTTTTGCGAAAAAACAACATCAGCCCCTCGATAGTTCATGGCCAACCCGACTTGGCCAGGGTCTTCCCGAATCCCGACCCCCCAAGTAACCAAGGGCCGCCTGGCCAGCTTGAAGCGCCAAACCCCTCCCCCGGACCCAATCGATCAAGTAACCAAGGGCCGCCCGGCCAATTTGAAGCGCCAATCCCTTACCCCGGGACCGATCCCTTAGGTAACCAAAGGCCGCCCGGCCAGCTTGAAGCGCCAACGGGGGTCAGGGAAGGCCCTCCCAAGGGCGATGGGGCGGGGGAGCAAGTTGACGCGGCCAAGCTTCCTCCCAGCCTGGGGCCTAACGATGGCGCTAAACCTAATAATCAAGATGACTTGGTGGCCAGGGGACCGGTAACCAAACCGTACAACCCCAAAGCGCCCGGTTATTTTTTTCCCAGGGAAAATACCCCGCCCCAGTTTTATGGCCCGCCCGAGGGGGCCAATGGCTATAGGGAGCTCGAAAGTTTCTATGTCCAGGTCCCAAAAGGCTGGTCCATTGCCAGAGAGGATCAAGACGCCATCGTTTTGTCGAAAAATAGTCCCGGGTCTACGGTTTCCCTTAGCGTGGCCTTTAACCAAGGGCTTCCGACGGACCTAATCGCCGAGTCGTATGCCAGTAGGCTAAAAAATCCCTCAAAACCACGTTTGGATAGCCAAAGGCAGGACACCTACATCGTAAACGGCAGGCTAAATAACGATGAGGCGATTTTGGTCGTCTCCGGGGACAAAGCTTCCGAGAAGGTCTCGGTGGTTCTTATCTACGGGTATTTGAAAGATCCCGGAATTGACGCCATCCTTAGAAGCGTGATTGAAAAATAGGCTGAAATAATCCATCGTTTCGGTATTTCGGCCAAGCCGCGGTAAGCGCGTTTGAAGAATAAGCTGAAATAATCCATCGTTTCGGTATTTTGGCCAAGCCGCGGGAGGCGCGATTGATAAAAAGCGCGAAATAATTGGTCACTTTGGCATTTCGGCCAAGCCGCCCTGGCCAATTTTTTTTCCAAGGGTAAAAAGGCTTAAAGCTAGGGGGGTTAAACGTTGGCGTTTTATTTCGTGGTATAATTGTGGCGTTATTTTTGGTCGGAAACGAATGGGGGAATAAAATTTTCCAAAGTTGGTTTGGGGAGAGTTTTAGATGGTATTTTTGGGGTAATTATGATTTCAAGAACAAAACCAAATTATGGTATTTTAGATTTGATTGGTTCTTTTTGTTTATTTGAATCGTCGTCAAGTAAAAGGAATCTATTAACTAATAAGTTACAGGATTATTTTAATAATAGAAAGATTTTATTAACGCCTTCGGGACGCGGCGGCCTTTATGTTTTGTTATCGTGCCTAAAGGAGCAAAAAGTTTTCATACCCGCCTATACTTGCAAGGCCGTGGTCGAGGCGGTTAAGCTGGCCGGCAAAAGTTTGGAATTCGTTGAGATTGAAGACGATGGCTTTAACGTCGATTGCGAAGATCTTAGGGGACGATTGGATTCCGACAGCGTGCTGTTAATAACCCACCAGTTTGGGTTTTGCGCCAAGGTTGACCAGTTAATGGAGATGGCTTTTGAGGCGGGCGCCGTGGTTTTGGAAGACGCGGCCGCTTCCTTTGGCAGTAAATTCCAAGCCCGCTTGACCGGAACCTTTGGGCAGGCGGGTTTTTTTAGTTTCGATTCGACCAAGCGTTTAAACGCGCCGCTTAAGGGCGGGTTTTTAATTTTTAACGACGAAGATTTATATAATAAAGCTAAGTCGTATATTGAAGAAAATTTGTCGGAAGCTCCCTTTTTAAAAAAGCTATACTTCTTTTTTTTGGGCTTATGTCTTTGCATTATTAACTATAAGATTTTATATCCTATCTTTCATTGGTTTAAGTTTAAGAGAAAAAATCACTTTACCGATGAATCATTTCCATCAAGTAACGAGCTTAATCATTTTTACAAGTATAAACTCACTGAATTTCAAGCCAATATCATAATTAAGCAATTGGACAATATCGATCTTATACTTAAACGTAACAAACAAATTTGGGACAGCTATAGCTTAGGGCTCAAAAATCTCCATAATATTATTCGCCTCCGGCCGCTTGGCCTGACGAAGTGCCCATTCGCTTTTCCATTAGGGTTCCGGGCGATAAGTTTTTGTTTTATAAGAAATGCGTTGGGTTAAAATTTGACTTGGGCTTTAGTTTTACCTTTATTGATTGTCCTAAATCATATGTTAAATCGATTAAAGTAGCTAACAGCATCTTAAACATACCTTTTTATTATGGCATTTCCGATAAAGACATTAATCGGGTAATCGAAAGTCTAACAAAATTAGATAAAGATTTATAAAAATCAATCTTTGTTGGGTAAAATTCCGGCGGAGCCTGGCCAATCGTTTGGCCCCTTGGGGGCGGGGCGTTGGCCGGGTTGTTTTTTTTATGGCTCCTTGAGGGCGGGGCGTTGGCCGGGTTGTTTTTTTATGGCCGCTTGGGCTAGGGCGGGGGAGGCGACTTTGGCCAAGCCCTAGGGGGTGGACCTTTTAATCCATTGGGACAAAAGCTCGGTTGGTCGGACGATGATATTTTCCTTTTAAATTTTCGTGGTATAATCGTCCCATCAAATGGGTTTATCCCGGCCCGGTTTTGGGCCGAAAAGATAAAAGTGGGAGTATTTTTTTTAATCGCGTCTGGGAACGAAAAAAGCGTTTTGGGCCTTGGCCGTGATTATAATGTTTGGGTGTTTGGGATTTAAGTAAGATGGGCCTGGATTGATTTGGTAATTTTTAACTTAACTAATGGGTTAATTAAGTTAGGCTGTTTCTAGTTAACATGATAAACGCCTTGCCTGACGGTGACTAATATGTCCCTTAAAATACAAAAAAATAGCTGGCTTTTCTGGGCGGCGATGGCTTTGGCCATGGTTTTCGCCCAGGGCCAAGTCGTTTTTGGCCAGGACAATGGGGCGCGCCATGACAGCCGCGTAAACGTAAACCAGATCGATACCCGGCAGATTTCCGCCAAGGTGGAAGAGGCCACGGTCTTGATCGTGGTCCAAGGGCGCGGCGAGGATTTCGTAACCGGTACGGGTTTTGTCGTGGCCCCTGGGTTTGTCGTTACCAACGCCCATCTGTTTACGAAAATGCCCAGAAGCGGCGAGATCGTAATCACCAACGAATATTTGGAGCCGACCGAGGCCGAGCTGGTTGACTACGTCATGGACAAGTCCATCAACCAAGGTTTTGGCGGGCGGGATTTGGCCTTGTTGAGATTCAAGTTGCCTTTTGGGCGAGAAATCCCCGCCCTCACCTTTAACCTGGAAACCAGGAAGATGGACAAGGTTGGGGCTTGGGGCTATCCCGGGGTGATCCTAAACCTCGATTTGGCCATAAGGGGCGACGACGATGAATATAAGCCCGTCCCCATAGTTTACACGGAAGGGACGATTAGCACTTATCTAACCTCGGATCTTTGCAAAAGCGTGGTTCACACGGCCGACGTCACCGGCGGCAATAGCGGCGGCCCCTTGGTCAATACCAGTGGGGAAGTGGTGGGCATCAATACCTGGATAATAAATAACGAAGATCGCGGCAATTATTTGAACGTAGCCCAGGACGCCAGCGAAGTGGTGGCGTTTTTGCGAAAAAATAAACTAAGTCCCAAACTGGCCCAGGGCCAGGTCTATACGGCCAAAAGGGATTCGAAGACCCGCCGGGTCGTCCCGCCCAGGGCTAGCGTACCTAAGGAAAACTCGCCCAATGCCAACGCGCCTAGGGCCAACGCGCCTAGGGCCAACGCGCCCAGGGCCAGCGTCCCCAATGGCAGCGTTCCCGAGGTTGACCCGTCGTTTAAAAACCGTCCCGGGCGGGGGTCGGTTTACCGGGAACTGGAAGGTTTTTTCGTGCAGGTGCCCGAGGGTTGGGCCATTGAGGACGAGGAAAAGGATTCCATCACCCTGTCTACCGTGGTGCCGGGATCGTCGGTCTTTCTTTCCCTAAGCTCAAACGAGGGCTTTCCGACCGACATGATCGCCGAGTTTTACGCGGCCATATTGGACGGCGCCACCACCCCGCGTTTGGACAAGGAAAACGGGGACACCTATGTCACGTACGGGAAACTTAACGACGAGGACGCCATTTTGGTCGTGTCCGGGGACGAGGTTTCCGAGAAGGTGGCCGTGATCGTCTTGGTCGGGGATCTGGAGGCTCCGGGCATAGACACGATCCTAGACAGCATAGTCGAGAAATAGCAAGGCTTATAAGCCCTGGGGGCCCTTTCCCGAATTAAAAAAAACGCCTTGGTTTGGTGACCAAGGCGTTTTTTTATTGGGCGGTGGTTGGGATGTATGGAGTTTAATTCCTAAAGCCGATGCCGCTTTTTTTGGTGATCTCGATTAACTCTTCGAGGTTTCTGGTCCTGGCGTCGCATTTGCTTTGGTAACTGTAACCGCCGGGGGCTTCCAGGGCCGCCTTGCAATGGAAGATGGAATCCCTGGGGCGGCCGGTGGCTTCGTAATAAGTCGAGAGCAGGAAGTGCCCTTTGGCCCGTTGGCCGTTTTGGCCAAAAAACAGGCCGGCTTTTTCGAGGGCGACCGGGTAGTAATCGGTGACCGTCCCGGAAACTTGATCGTAGATACTGGAAGCTTCCTTGCCGCGGCCCACCAGCTCGTAAGATCTGGCCAGGCCCACCGAGGTTTGGATGTTTCGGTAACCGTGTTGGCGGGCCTGCTCAAAATAGCGGATGGCCTCGTCGGGCTTGTTTCTTTGGAGGGCCAGGCCCCCTAGGTCGGTTAGGTATTCCCCGTTATTTGGGGAGATTTTTAAGGCCTTGGTCATAAAGTCCTGGGCCTTGGTGTAATCGAGTTGGCGGTAAGCCAATAAGCCCAGGCCGTGCAGGGCCCCGGCGTCATTGGGGTCGTCGGCGATCCTCTTGGTAAACTGTTTGGTGGCCCGGGCCGGAAGGGCGGTTAGGGCCATGACCCGGTCGCGGATGGCCAAAAAGGCGGGATCTTTGGGGGCCGGGGGTGACGAGGCTTGATCGGCGAAAGTCGAGGCCATCCTGGCGCTAAGGCCCGGGTGGGTACTAAGGTAACCCGGGACGTTACCCCTTAGCTGGTAACTTTGTTCGTTCATGATTTTGAAGGCCCAATACATATCCCTGGGGTTGTAGCCGGCCTTGATTAAATAGGCGCGGCCCTTGGAGTCGGCCTCGGTTTCGTCGGCCCGGGAATTGGCCAGCATGGCCTGGACGCTGGCCGCGGAAGCCCCGATCATGAGGGCTTGGCCCAAGGCCCCGGCGTTTTGGCCGCCGCCACCGGCCCCGGCTAGGGCGACCCCGGCCAGCATGCCGATTATGCCGATGAGGCCTAGGGATTTGGCCGATTCCGAGCGCCTGGCAAAGTGGCGCGAGGTGATGTGGGCTATCTCATGGGCCAAAATCGAAGCCAGCTGCCCTTCGTTTTCCAAGCTGATAAAGGTTTCCGAGTGGAGGTAGATGAAACCGCCGGGAACGGCGAAAGCGTTTAGATAATGGCTTTTTATGATGTAGAAATGATAGGGAAAGGGCTGGTTGCCGACGGCCTTAAAGATCTTTTGGCAAATTTTGCGATAGTATTCATTCACGATGGGATCGTCTAGGATCACGGTTTGGGCCGCGATTTGGGCGTGGACCATCCGGCCTATTTCCAGTTCTTCTTTCTGGCCCGCGGCCCGAACCGGGGTCGGGGTCAGGAAAACCAAAGACAGGCAAAGGACGTTGACCAAAAGGGCCAAGGCCAAGGCGCGCGCGAAGCCGCCCAAAAAGCGGCCAGCGGGGCCGTTTTTAGAACCTCGACGGGAATTTTTTGTCATAGTGGCCTCCTACTCGGTTTTTGAAAAACCGCGTTCCGGGATAGCCAAACCGGAGATATGATTAGCGCCGACCCAATCTGAGAAAAGCCAGGGCCAAACCGGCCACGGCGGCGACGATTAATATGGCCCCTAGCCAAGTCCAGGCCGAACCGGCCTTGAGGGTGACCCTAAAGTCCAGGGCCGCCTGGGCCTTTTCCCCTTGGACGCTTAGGCCCAAACCGTAGTCGCCCACCAAGGCGTTGGGCGCCGAGGCGATGGTCATGTCAACTTGGACGGGCGCGGAATTGGGCATAACGTTTTGGACGGTTTGCGGTTCGAATTCCACTTGCCAGTTGTCTGGTTTTATGGCCAGGAAAGAAACCTCTCTCTGGGGGGCCGAGCCATCGTTTATTAAAAACAAGGTGACGGTGACGCTTTTTCCCACCTCGGCCGTGGTCGAAAGGAGTTCGTTGGCGGGAACGACCCGTATTTTATAGGTGCCGGTGAGATTGATGGTCAGATCGGTTTCGGCGGTGCCGCTTGGCTGCTCGGCTTTGACCTTAACGTTATAGGAGCCGACCGGGGCTTGGTAAGCCGGGGTCAGATCCAAGGTGACCGTTCTGTTTTGTCCTTTGGGGACTTGGATGGAGGATATTTGCTTATCCTCATAGCCCGGCTTAAACGAATATTCCCAGTCCGGCGGCACCTCGGCCAGAAGGTTTACCAGGGCGTCCTCCGGGCTATTATTCCTTATATCCATGGAAAAGGCGAATTTGCCATCACTGGGCCCGCCAATCTCCGGGTACGAAGTGCTTATGGTTAAGGCTTCCCGGCCAAGCTTGGACCCGGCCACGGTCAAAACCATTTGGCTTTCGATGGTTTTTCCGCCCTCGACCGAAGAGATCTTGATGGCGAATTTATGGTCACCCACGGGTAACAAAGCCTCCGGGCCCTCGGGCGCCGAGGCGGCCAAAGTCAAAGAGACGGCTTCTTCGCCGCTTAAAAAAAGCCCGGTGATGACGGTATTAAAGCGCCTAAGCTCGATGGTCCAATCTTTGGGCGCCTGGGTAACCTCGACCAAAAACGTGTCGCCCAACAGGCCCCGGTTGGCTATGAATATCTCCAATTCGGCCGCGTCGTCTGGCACCAAAACAAGCCCGGGGTAAGTAAAGGAAGCTTCGAAGTCGTGGTTTTTGGCCAAAAAGGGCGATCGATCCAAGGTCAGCGACTGGGCCCAGAGCGCGCCTTGAAAGGCCAGGCTAAAAACCAAGCCAAAGGCCAAGGTCAGCGCTAAGGTTAGCGCCCAGGCCGAGGCTAGCGCCCGGGCCGAGGCCCGCACGGAGCTTAGCTCCGAGGTCAGCGCCCGGGCCCTGGCCAGGGACAAGACCCGCGCGGGGGAAAAAGGCCCAGGGGATTTTTTTGGCCTGGGCCTTTGGTTAAAACGAAACCTTGACACCGGAAAATCAAAGACGAACATCTAAAAATCTCAAAGAAAAAAGAAATATCCGCTTCCTAAGGGAAAGCGGAGCGCCGAAAATGGGCGAACGAAAAAACCGCAAAGTTTACCACTATCTACAATACGGCCCCGCGAATGGGCCAAATAGGCCCGTGGCGGGCCGCGATGGCAAAACCGCGGCAAATACCCCAACCGCGGGTCCCAAGGGCTCCCAGGCCCCAACGCGGCCGTTTAAAGCCCAAGTTTTGACCCCACCAGAGGTCCCCAAAAAGCCCGGCGCGAAAAAGCCCGGGGCGAAAAGGAACCAAACGAAGGCGAGCGGTTGGCCGGGCTTGGTTTTTCGTGGCTACTTTGTTGGGTTTTATTTTGAAATCAGCTAAATTTCAAAGGCCAAGGGGTCAAGGAAAGTTGTTTTTATAGTTATAAGGATAACCTTTATTGGCTAAAAAGTTAAAAAGTTAACGTTTAAGCTGATATTATTGTCTGATTGCTTCTAGATTGGGCGTTCTCTCGTTTGAAAAGGAGCCGCTGCCATCTTAGTAACTGGGTTTGGATTATTGAATATACAATCATGTAAAAGGCACTAACCTAACCAAGGAGAAGAGGCAAAAAAAGAAAACTTGGCCAATCATTAATAAAACTCTTAACAATTATAATAGATTTGAGGGAGAGGAGCAAGAATTATTTTTTCCGGGCCTGAAATATAAAATAAACTCAAAAGAAAATTCCCTTAAAAAATTATCCCTAAGTTTTGGCTTAGGCTAAGGCTTAGGCTAAGGCTTGGGATTCGCCGCGGGGCCCAAGGCCCCTTCCCGGGACTAAAAAAGGGCCAAAGGATTTCGCGGTTGATTGGGCTAAGTGGCTAGGGGAGTTACGGGGGAATGGGCGTTTGGGCTATCGCGTTTGTGGCGGGCCCTGGGCGGCCTTGCGGGAGGGCGCCAAGCGCCCGGGGGGTTATTTGGGGCCAAGGCGTGAAGGGGTGGTTTGCCGCGAGTTAATTTGACAATTGGGGGGTAGTTTTAAATGGAAATTTTTGGTTAAATGATCGGTATATGTTTAGGTAATTTTTAGTGGCCTTAGGGTTGGTAAAGTCATGGAAGGGGGAAGAAATGGTGGGGGAAGTTTTGGGCGCGAAAAATTTTTTTTACGAGGGGGGCAATAATATTCGATTTGGTTCGTCAACAAATCTAAGAGGATCACCCGGCTTTATTTTAGGCGCCTAATTATGGGCCCCTTTTTCGGCGGGAAGCCTTTTTTGGTGACAATCGGGTCCATGACTCGTTCCAATTGGGCTCAAAGGCGAGAAAGGAACAAAGGGCGCTTAGGTGGGGAAAGTCGGGTGATCCCTCTGGCAACGGCAAATGGGGACCTGGGCCCTGGACAGCGTCCAGGACCCTAGGCCCCGATCTGCGTTTGGTGGGGAGAATGGTTGCGGAAAGATATTGGGCCTTTGGCCGGGCGCGAGAACCGCTTTGGGGGTCGGGTTTTTTGGCGGGGAAGGTTTTTAGTTGACCGTGGGTGAAAATTAATGGTTTAGAGTAGTTTTTTTTAGTAATTGGATCGGTAATTTATACGCTTGGGAGTGATTTTATGGGGTCAAAACTCCCCCTCGTAAAAAGCCCATTGATTGGCCTAGTTAGGGGGCTTGATTTCGGGAGGGCTTGAAATTTAGCCAAAGATTTGTGTTGATTACAAATGAATATCTGGTAGAATCCTGGGATGTATGATTCAAGCCTTGGCCTGGTTTGGCTTGGCCGGGTTTTTGGGCCAATACATTTGGACACATTTATTGGCCAAGGTGATTGGGCAAGGATAGTAGCCAAAAATACTGGCCCAAGTTACTGGACAAGGTTACTGGCCAAGGATAATGGCCAAAGTTACTGGCCAAGGATAATGGCCAAGCATACTGCCTTAGTTTATTGGCTCAGTTTTTGAAAAAGAATTTTCGCGAGATGGCCTTTTGGGGCCATTTTTTGGGCCAAGGGTGGGGTGATAGTCTGGAAATTGTTGCCTGACAGGGAAAAAAATAAGCTGGGTTTGGAATGGACCGCCTTATCGGTAAATCAAAAACGTAAAAGCTCACCGTTGTTCCC
>JAITLH010000353.1 GCA_031277995.1 Deltaproteobacteria bacterium | reverse complement strand
CCGAGTCGCCCTATATTGGTGATCTTTGTCACCAGGCCTTGGAGACTTCACAGCGTTTGATGAAATTGATAGGGGAAGATAGCGACGCTTTAATCGTGGCCGGGGACGCCTTTGACGTTCTTAGAAACCTGGATCCTAGGGTGGTGGAATCCAAGAGCCGCGAGTTAAGACAAACCTCTTCGGGAGATGGGCAAGTTTTAGGAGAAACTTCTGGCCCCGGGGAGTCCCAGGAGGGCCAACAAAGGGAAATTAAACTCAGAACGGCCCAATTGTGGGATTTTCTGGATTTTAAAAATCACGACAGCAAAGAGGCCAGTTATCCGTATTATATCGACGCTTTGATGTTCATGGGCCTTATGGTTGACCATTATAGCGCATTGGGTAAACCGATTTATTATATAATCGGGAACCATGAGGGTTATGAGGCCCCTTACGGAATTTCGCCAAGAATACTGCATGTACGGGCCAACGCGGGGATTCCATCGGATCAAAATTTGACTTTTTACGAAGCCACCCTTTTGTTCGGGAAAAAATATAGCTATCTGGGCGGGAAACCCAATTTCAAAAAGAAAAATTTGGAATGGGCTTACCGGTGGATAACGCCCTGGAAAGATTGTTTGGTAAATCCCGGTAAAAAACAAAACTTTCTGCTTATGGGCTGGGATGACGACGAAGATATCCTTTCGCACTATTTTGGCGGGGGAGGCACGCTCCCCAGGGCCGGCTTGGCCGTGACCGACCATCAGTTGGCCTTGCTTAAACGGATGACCAGTCAAGAGGGCGGTTTTAACCTAATGGCTTCCCATTTCACCTACGCCAATTTTGACCTCACGATTCCATTGCAATCCCAAGATCGGGATCGATCGGGATCGGGGGAAATATGGACAAATAAAACCGATACCGGAACGTTTAAGGAAAACCGCAAAGCCGTTTACGCCGAACTTACCGGCGGCAAAGTGAAGTTGACCATCTCCGGCCATTCCCACCGGGGCGGCGCCTATACTTGCTTTGGGGATGGCCAGATCGATGGCTTGCGTTTAAACGGACAAAGGGAAGGCCTTGGGGTTACTTTGACCGAAGGCGACCGGGCCCTAAAGTCCGTCGTTCCCCGGAAACAGTTTAACGGTGGCGTGGCCTGTCTGGTCTCGGGGTCAGGGGGCCTTTACTCGTATCAAAATCTCGGTAACTCAGAGTTGTCGGACATAGAAAAGCCCCAGGGCATGGTTATAAAGTGCGACGCCTCTGGGAACATAAACAAAGTAAAATATGTCCGGGACAAGGATTCAGCCAAACCTAGGCTAGCCGTTCGCTGCGATTATTTACTATACGAAGACGAAATTGGAATGTTTTACGACGGATTGGCCTTTATGGGTGAAATAGTCGTGGCGGATGCCAGTGAAGATAGCAAATACAGAATTTCCCTTAACCCTGAGTGGTTGCGTTTTCTAAACGACGCGGAGGGAGCGAAGCCCGCGGAGGGAGCGGGGCCCACGGGGGGAGCGGAGGGAGCCGAGGGAGTCGAGGGAGCGGGGGCGGCTAAGGGAGGCGTTCTCCCCATTAGTCACTTCACCCTCCATTTTTTGAACAGAATTAACTATCAATATTTCGCGGATAGCGTCATAAAGTTAGAAATCGCCAGCGGGCCAACTTATACCTGGCCGGGTAAAAGCGACGTGCCGGTCTATAAACTGACGCATGGGCCGCGAGAAGTCAAAAAAGTTCTGGATCGGAGAAAGAAATTAGGCGGGGCTTTCAAGGAAAGCGAGTTTTTGTACTTCCTGTCGGTTCATTTTAACAGCGCTCACCCCATCGGCAAACACTACGATCTTAGTTCGCCTTGGTGTTATCCCGTGGTTATCGAGTACAAGATGTCGGGCATTAGGCGAAAAATAGGCCGGGACGGCGAGTTGCCGAATTACGGGCTTTTAAAGAAAATCCCTGAGTATAACCCGACGGAAGACAAAGGTTAGGGGTTCGAAAAATTGGCCACGGGGGGGGGGAGCGGCGTGGTCGGCTCGCGTTTAATAGCGAAATAATCGTCAAATCGTTAAGCAGAGATAAAGGCGAAAGCCCATTTGATTAATCGCCGGAGGAAAGTTCATGGCCTTGGGTAGCGACTTAGTAACCGTAAACATGACCGCGGCCGCCATGGCCGCCAATCCCACCGGTTTAAGCGGTAAGCGAATCACTTGCGACATAGAGGGTGACTTCGTTTTGGAAAACGCCGTGATTAAAAAGGCTACCTTCGCCAATTCTAAGATTTGGCGATCCACGATTAGGAACGTGACCTTTGAAAATTGCGCTTTCTCCCAGACCCATTTCATGTCAACGAGTTTTGAAAACGTTATATTCAAGGGCGGAAGCGTCAGCTATAGGCCCAACCCCAAATACCAAGCCGACGATACCAGTTTCGAGGACGTGAGGTTCATAAACGTGGTTATGGATGGGGTCTCGTTAAACGAGGCCTATTTCCAAGTCACTTCCAGGGGCGGCAATTTGACCTTGAAGAACATGACCAACGTCAAAAACAAATATGTGAGTTTCTATATTGGCAATTCCAAATTGGTCATGGAAAACTGCAAAGCCTCGGGAGAATTGTTCGCCGTCCTTAGCGGGAAAGAAACCACGGCTTACGTCAACAATTGCGAGTTTAGGAAATACTCCGGGATTGGCGGAAACTGCAAGTCCGTCTACATTAAGGACTCAAAGTTTTTGAATTTTTCTTACGTGGGCGGCGCCGTTAACACGGTCATCGAAAACTCGGTTTTGACCGGGCAGATTGGAAACGCCAATATATACGAACTTTATTTGATCAATAACCAACATCAACCCTCCGATCCCAAAGAACTCACCATTGGACGCTCGGTTTTGCAAACGCATATCGACGGGAAAGTTTTCCTGGACGGAAAAAACTTGAAAGAGGCCTGCCTGACCATCGTCAGCGGGTCCGTCTTCATACGCGATTTGGACTGCGTAAATTTGATCCTCGGGAGATCCGACAAAACGCTTATTCCCCAATCCCTTGACCTTTTAAACGTGGTCGTAAACGGGCTAATCTTTCTGGATTTGGATCTTAAAAGCGCCCGCTGGCAAAACGTCACGGTTAAACCGCCCTTTGAATTCGAGAACGCCAAGATCGCGAATCTCCAGACTTACCAAGTCGATCTGGCCCAGGAATTCATCGCGGCCGGGAGCTTAGGCGATAACGACATCAGAATCACCAAAAGCCCGAAGCCATTTGACTTTCCTCAAATCGTTGTCCCAAGTCTTGAAGCGTTGGGCGTAAGGGTGGAGTGAAGAGAAAACCAAAAAAGTTTTGGAATCCAAATAGCATCGGAGCGCTTTTATGGTCGCCTTATCGGCCAATCGGGGTTGGTTTGAGATTGAGATTGAAGGCGGGCCAGAGTTTGGCGTCTACGGCTTCAAGGGCCATGAAAGGTTAAACGAGCCCTTTGAGTTTTCCGTTGAACTGGTCAGTAAAGACGCCAATATCGACCTAGTCCGTCTCATGGGGCGCCAAGCTCTCCTCGCGGTATCGGATCGAGGCGGCCAAAAGCGCTTGGTTAACGGGCAAATCAGGGAAGCCATCGTTCTCCACACTTCCGTGACCTTTACCCACTACAAAATTGTCCTGGTGCCCAGGCTTTGGTTTTTGGGGCAAAATAGGGAGCACCGCGTCTTTCGACGTTTGTCGGTCCCCAAGATCATCGAAACTATCCTAAAGGAACAAAATTTCATAAGCGAGTCTTACTCGTTTAAGCTAAAGGAAACCTATCCGGAGCTGGAATACCGGG
>JAITLH010000320.1 GCA_031277995.1 Deltaproteobacteria bacterium | reverse complement strand
CCGGGAAGGCCAGATCACCTCGGTTTCCCTAAAGCAGGCCATAGAACGTTTGGCCACGGTTGACGTCAATAAGTTTTACGACCCCGTCCGCTACAACGGCCGGCGCTCATCGTTACTGCCCTGGTCCAAGCACTCCGATTAATCGCCCTTTGGCCGTTTTTTTCGCCCCCGCCCCGGACCTAAAAAAAAACGGCCAACCCAGGATTTTTTCTTCATGACCCCAAAGCCCGGGCAAGAGCTGGCCCAAGCCCCTTTCGACGCGCCCGCCTTCAAATGCCTTAGGTGCGGCCAATGTTGCCGCGGCCGGGGCGGGACTTGGCTAAATTACCGGCAAGTTCGAAGCCTGGCCGAATTTTTGGGCGAGGATCTTAACCGGGTAATCGAAAATTACCTGGAAAAGGACCCTTCCGCGGCGGCGTCGCCCCCGGGGAAGGACGAATCCTTCGAGGCCGGCCTTTGGAACGTAGGCGTTGGCCCAAAAGGCCACTGTTTGTTTTTCGACCCCGGGGCGCGAAGTTGCCTCATTCACCCGGTAAAACCCCTTTCCTGTCAACGTTGGCCCTATTACCGTTGGCCGCTTACTTCCCGGGACGGTTTTTTGGAAGCCCAAAGTCACTGCCCGGGTTTGGCCGCCTTTGACTTTGAGACTTTTGCCCGGGCCTTCAAAGCCACGGGCCTTGGGCCAACCTCGGGAAGTTTTAGGGAACTTACCCGGCAATTGGCCATTTCGTGACCAAAAGCCTTTGGTCACGAAATGGTTTTCGATAACCCTCGCCCAAAATCGTCTCCCCCCAGTCCCGGAACCAAGTCCCAAAATCGTCTCCCCCCCGTCCCGGATAGTCCTTAAAAGCCCAGGCCCCAAACCGGCCCGGGCGAAAAGTCCCCGGGCCTAAGCGGGGCCTGGGCCTCGCGGCTTTCTTAATCGTTTTGGGCTAAGGGCCTTGGCCGGGGCGGAAAAGGTGGCGCGTAAGTAAAAACTTAAAGGGGTAAGAAAGCGTAAATGGGTTTTGCGGCTCCTTAGCGGCTATGGGCTTTGGGGCGGGTTTCAAGTTTTTTTCGGCAGTGGTAGACGCGAATGGTTTGGCCGGAGGGGATGGTCAGGATTTGGGGCGAAAGTTGTCGGTTGGCGTTTTTGGCGGGTTTTTGTTCGAAAAAAACCAGCCAGCCCACCTTGGCTCCCAAGCGGTCCATATGGCCCAGAAGAAATTCTTGGCCCTTGGCGGCTCTCACTTGGGTATGGTGGGTTACCAGCGCCAGGGGGAAGTTTTCCCGGGAGCGGTTAACCTCGGCGTAGACGATACCGCTATGTTCGGCAAAAACGCTGACGATGGAGGTCAGGGGAGATAGAATGGCGTTAATAAAGGCCGTCAGAAAGACCGCCGGAACCGGTTCCAGTCCGGGAAAAGGCCGGTTAAGAAAATTGTTAAAGTCATTGGACCAAAGGGCTTGAAACTCTTTAAGTATCTTATCCATGTAGGTCTTATGGCGCGTTTTAAATTGGCTCTTATTTATCTTGGGGAGCCATCTTTGAACCATTTGGTATAGTATTCTCACTATGAAGGAAGCGTAAATTGGATTCGCGGGACCAATGGCGTCGCCACCTTTCAAAAGCCCCAGGTCAAGGCAATAATTAAGATCGTCAACGAAGAGTTTTTTTTCGGAATCGTCCCCGTCCGGGAAGGAAGTCAATTTTTTTTGGCCGCCGGGAGCCAATAAGGAAAAGGCCAGCGTGGGCCCGTAGCCCTCCCTTAACCCTTGGCCGGCCAACTCGAGCCAAATTGGGTCCATGTGGCGGCCCAGGGAATTCATTACCAGGTAGGCCGCCTGATCCACGCGATCGGCGGTTACGGTTTTCCCGTAATCGTTTTTCAAAATTTCATCGTTTACTATCCCAACTAAGGCGTTAACCAAACGGGGTTGGCCTTTGGTCCAGCGCCAAACCCTTTGAACGGCCAAGTCGTCAATGGGTTGTCCCGAGGCCTGGGTATGTTGGGCGTAAAGGAGTTTTAGCTCGCTTGGGGTGAAATAAGAAAGGGTCAGGGTTTGCCTAAACAGGCCAGGCGGTATCGAGAAGCCTTGGGTTTTGGAAAGGGGCCTACGTTGGGCGGCGTGTCCCATTACGTTTCCAAGGCCCACCAGGGCCAGGGAGTGGGGGAAGCGTTCTCCGTATTTCGTTTTTAAGCCCGTCTCCAGCTGGGACAGAAAGGCGCTTAGAACCGAATCCGGAAGGTCCCTAAAATCATCGAAGAAAACGACCATTTTTCGTTCCAAACACCCGGCCAGCCCCGAAAGCGTGACCCCGATGGGCCGCGACGAAAAGTAAGCCAGGTCCTTTAACTCCTCCCAAAAATAATCGTCCTCGCCCATATTTTTTAAGTAACCGACCTTGGAAGCGCTTAAATCGCGCCTAATCATGGTTACGAAGCCTTGGCCAAAATCTTTGGGGCCCGAGGCCCCGGATAGTCCGTTTAGGCCGCAACGCAGGGCGACGTATTCGCTCCCGTCTTTGTTTAGATGATCCACCAAGGCCAAAACGGAGGTGGTTTTGCCGCACTGGATCGGGCCTTGGACGCTAAAATATTCGCCTTGGTCAATAAGCTCCAAAACCCCGCGAAGACGGGGTAAGGCCGGCACGGCGTAATGCCTGTCTGATTGGATCGGGCCTTCGTAACAAAATCGCTTTGGTTGGATCATGTTCATGGGGACATCCGCCGGCGTTTTCGCCAAAAATCCTAGAAACTAAGGCCGATTGAAGGCCCGGCTTATTGATTCGCCGGAATATTTGTGGCCTAAGCTAGCGGAAACGCTAGGAATTAAGACTAAGTTAATAAACTTAGTTTATGTTATACAAATTATACCATAAGTTTAAATATAAAATAACTCAAATCTCCCTCAAGCGTTTTTAAGCTAATCCCTATTAAACTTTTTTAATTAATATCTAAAATTATATTTATTGCCGTTGACTGATTGCCTTGACGGACGCGGAAAAGTTTACATAGGGGAGAAATAAACGAACGTAATTTTACTAAAACCTTCAATAGTCGTAAATTTTCTCCCGGGGGTTTTTGGCCGAAAACGCGAGGCGTTTTGTTTAATGGGGCCCCAGGGCCCAGGCGGATTTTTTGGCCCGGGCGGGCCCCCAGGCGCCCGGCGCCAGGCGCCGGGAGGCGGGTGGCGGTGGTGGGCGAGCGGTTGGGCGAAATCATTCGAGATTTTGGTTCGTTTGGCGATTTTGACCAGGGGGCGGGGCAATTGGTTTTGGGGGGCGATTTTTTTTTCTTGATTTTTGACGATTATTTCGGTAAAGTGTCAGAGATTTTTTAAGGTCAAGCCCGGGGCCGGTAGTTGGCCCGGGATTAACTTTAGGGTAAGACGATGTTTCCAGGTACCTTCCATAGCTTTATGACCGTTGACGCCAGTGGGAATGGAATTGTCCTACTTAGCTCGTTACTTCTCCTTATCCGGTCTTCCGGCCTGGGAGGGTGTCCTTAAAGCTTGAAGGGGTTTGAGGCAGTCTTTAAAGGTCGGGTTTTGCCCGGCTTTTTTTATTTGTGGCCCCGGCGTTTTTTAGGGGCGGCCGAGGGGTTGGGATCGTTTGGTGGCGATCCGGGCCAATCCCGCCTTGGGGAAAAAAAGGGCCTTCGTTAGAATCCGACATTCCATTGGCCAAAAGCGCGTCGTCTGCCGCGCGGGGCGTGCCGCGTTGGCCAAAGCCGCGTTTTTATCGCAGGAGTTTTGTATGTTTGACCAAAACCGAGTGTATTTTTTCGACACCACTTTGAGGGACGGCGAGCAAGCCGCCGGGGTTAACCTAAACGTGGCCGAGAAGCTGCAAATCGCCAAGCAGCTTGAAAAAATGCGCGTCGACGTCATCGAAGCCGGTTTCCCGGCCGCGAGCCCGGGTGATTTTAGCTGCGTCCAGGCCGTTTCCAGGGAGATAAAAAAAGCCACGGTTTGCGGTTTGGCCAGAACCAAGGAAGGAGACATCAGGGCCGCGGCCCAGGCCTTGGCCCCGGCGGAAAACGCCAGACTCCACGTTTTTTTGGCCACCAGCCCCATCCACATGGAATACAAGCTCAAAATGACCCCCGAGGAGGTCATGGCCGAGTGCCGCAGCGGGGTTAGCTTGGCCAGATCCCTTATGGCCGAGGTGGAGTTTTCGGCCGAGGACGCCAGCCGCTCCGATATCGAGTTACTCATTAAGGTTTTTAAGATCGCCGTCGAATCCGGGGCCACCGTTTTAAACATACCCGACACCGTTGGCTACGCCATGCCCGACGAGTTTATGAAACTTTGCCGGACCATCATAAACGAGGTCAACGCCCCCGAGGGGGTCATTTACTCGGTTCACACCCATAACGATCTGGGCTTGGCCACGGCTAACTCCCTGGCCGGCATCCGGGCCGGGGTCAGGCAAGTCGAGGGCACCATTAACGGCATGGGCGAGCGGGGCGGCAACTCGGCCATCGAGGAAGTGGTCATGGGCCTAAAAACCCGGGCCGAGTACTATAAACTCATAACCAACATCGATACCAAGCGCCTCTATCCGGTAAGCCGCCTGGTCTCCAGGTTATCCGGGGTTTTCGTGCCGCCCAACAAAGCCGTGGTCGGGGCCAACGCCTTCGCCCACGAGGCCGGCGTCCATCAGCACGGCGTTTTGGCCAACCGCGAGACCTACGAGATCATGAAGGCCGAGGACGTGGGCTGCACCCCGGCGGTCATGGTTTTGGGCAAACACTCGGGCCGCCACGCCTTTAAGGATCGCCTGGAGTCGTTGGGCTATAACCTAGACGACATACAGCTGACCAAGGCCTTTGAGATATTCAAAAAACTCTGCGACGAGAAAAAGGAAGCCACCGACGGCGACATCGAGGCCATCATCGCCGACGAGATTTTTTCGGTCAAACCCGAGTATCACTACCAACTTAAGGAATACACGGTTTTCGTTGGCCCGGGCCTGACCACGGCCACCATCGTACTAACCCGAGACGACGTGGTCTTGACCGACGCGGCCACTGGTAATGGGCCCGTGGACGCGGCCTATTCGGCCATTAAGCGCATCATCGGAATCGATCCCAAACTGGAGGCCTTTTCCATCAAAGCCACCTCGGAAAGGTCCAACGCCTTGGGCGAGGCCCAGGTGGTCCTGTCCCTAAACGGCCTTAAGGCCCAGGGTAACGGGGCCTCGACCGACGTCATTAAGGCCAGCGTCCGGGCCTACGTCAACGCCGTCAACCGTTTGTATTCGGTCGCGGCCGTAAAGGACGTCAAACTCGGAAACGGCAACGGCCAAACCAACGGCAAACCCAACGGGCAGGTTAACGGCAAAGCCAACGGCAAGGTCAACGGCAAGCCCAACGGCCAAAACGGCAACGGGGCCAAGCCCAATGGTTCCAAGGCCGAGGGCTCGGCTTTGCCCGAGGGCCCGGCCTCGGGTGACAAGGCCGAGGTGACGGGGAAGTAAGTTAACGGGGCCGCCTCTTTTTTCGGGAAGGGGGCGGCCTTTTAACGTAAGAGGTTGTGAAGGTAAGTTATTTTTAGTTTTGTTAAATTTTTAAGAGTAAAATTAGACCATGAATTTGGACGGTGGAGTGGAAATAAGAGATTTTAATCGACTGTTTGCAAACTACCTAAATCTTTGTTAACATAACTAAAATCAATGATTTGGCTCGCCGCGACCAGGGCCGCTTAGGCTTTGCCTGGGGCTTTTGGCCAAGGGCCGGCCGCCTATTCGTTTCTTTGAAACGATAGGGCGGCGGGCGAGTTTTTTTTATTTCGAGACTGGACAAAACGGGGAAAGACATATGTTGGCTTCATTGGCCTGGCTTCAAGAATACGTCGATTTGGGCGGGCTTTCGCCCGAGCGGGTGGCCAATGGCTTGACCATGGTCGGTTTGGAAGTGGAGGATTTAAGGGATCGCTTCGCTTACTTGGAAACCGTGGTGGTCGGGAAAGTGACCAGGATTAAGGATGTGGGCGGGGCTTTGCGGTTACGGGAGGTTTTTG
>JAITLH010000247.1 GCA_031277995.1 Deltaproteobacteria bacterium | reverse complement strand
CCGGGAATGACCCCAGGGGCATGCCCCCTTAGATGGCTGGCCATGGCCAGGCGAGGCCACGGCCAGAGCGTTTGTCGGTTTTTATTTGCCCCGTTCGTAAGGGCGATGTTGGAAAAGATGCCCCAATCGAATCTAAAAGTACCAAAACCCATGGCCCATAAAAGCCAGAATCAGGAGAACAGGCTCATCGAAGCCATTAACCTTGAGATCTTGGCCAGAGAAAACATGAGACTTAATCCGACTAAAGCGATTGGCAAAACCGGTGGCCTGCCCTGGGACTTGTCTAACGGGTTTGGCCCCGAGGCCAATTTGGCCCCCAACGAGATGGTCAGGGTCAGTTCCCTTTCCAAGACCTTTGTTTTGCACCTTTCCGGGCCGGCCGTTTTAAAGGCCTTGGAGGACGTGAGCCTAAGCTTGGAAAAGGGCAAGTGCTTGGCCTTGACGGGGCCTTCCGGCGCCGGGAAATCGAGTTTACTAAGGTGCGTACACGGAAACTACCTTATCACCTCGGGGGAGATCTACGTTCGGGACGAAGGGGAAATAATCGCCCTAAGCCAAGCCGGGCCCAGGGAGGTATTGGCCCTTAGGATGAAAACCATTGGCTACGTAAGTCAGTTTTTAAGGGTCATTCCCAGGGTGAGCGCCCTGGAAGTCGTGGCCGAACCCTTGACGGCCAGGGGTTACCCGCCGGACGCGGCCAAAAAACTGGCCTCGGAACTTTTAAGCCGCCTGCACGTCCCCAAAAGGCTCCAGGCCCTACCCCCGGCCACTTTTTCCGGGGGGGAAAGGCAAAGGGTCAATATCGCCCGGGGGCTTATTTGGCCCAGCCCGATTTTGCTATTGGACGAACCCACGGCTTCCTTGGACGCGGCCAACAAAAAAGTGGTCATAGATTTGATACTTGAAGCCAAGGCCAGGGGGGCGGCCATAATTGGCGTTTTTCACGACCGGGAGGCCATGCAAGCCGTCTCCGACGACGTTTTCAGGATGAGCCCGAAGAAAGAATATGGGCTAAAAAGGTCCCGCGAGGGGACCGGGGAGGTCTAATGACAACCAAAAACACCGTCCTGGCCGGGGCTAGGCTTTTGACCCAAGATGGCCTAAAAAAAGGCCACATAGTCATAGGGGGGACGAGGATTGAGTCGATGGGTAACGGCTGCATACCCCTGGGGTCGGAAGACTTGGAGGGGGACCTTCTTTTGCCGGGCCTAGTGGAACTGCATACCGATAACCTGGAAAAACACCTAAAACCCAGACCCGGACTTTACTGGCCCGAACCCGCGGCGGCCATGGAGGCCCATGACGCCCAATTGGTTAGCGCCGGGATAACCTCGGTACTCGATTCAATCTGCGTGGGCGAATCCGTTGACAGCGGACGCCAAGTTCTTTTGGACTTATCCCTAAAGGCCTTGGAAGAGGCCTCGGATCACCTGCGGGCCGACCATAGGATTCACTTTAGGTGCGAGATAAGCGACCCCGACATGGGCGAGATGTTTGACCAGGTCTCCGGCCACCCCCTCCTTTCCCTGGTTTCCCTGATGGATCATACCCCCGGCCAACGCCAATGGCGGGACCTGGACGCCTACAGGACATATTACCAATCCAAAAGCACCGACACGGATTTTGAAGCCATGTACGAGAAAATCAGAAAACGCCGCGATCTCTACGGGGAGGAAAACTCCCGTAAGGTCTCCCGTTTCATTGGGCAAACCAAACTGCCCCTGGCCTCCCACGATGACACCCTGCCGGAACATATCGAGGAAGCCCTGCGGCTGGGGGCCACCATCTCCGAGTTTCCCACCACCCTTGAAGCCGCCCGGGAGGCCGGCCGCCGGGGCCTGGCCGTAACCATGGGCGCGCCCAACCTAGTCAGGGGCGGCTCCCATTCCGGTAACGTCTCGGCCAAGGAAGTGGCCAAGGAGGGTCTCCTAAGCACCCTGTCCTCCGACTACGTCCCCTCAAGCTTACTTTCCGGGGCTTACATCCTCCACCGCGATTGCGACTATAGCCTCGAGGAAGCCCTAAAAACCGTGACCGAAAACCCGGCCAAATTGGGCCGCCTAACCGATCGCGGCCGCCTGGAGCCGGGCCTAAGGGCCGATCTGGTCAGGGTGGGCCTCTCAAACGGCCGACTCGTCGTCAAAAACGTCTGGGTGGCCGGGCGGCAGGTATTTTGATTGGCCGATACCCCAAAACCCCAAAAATCCGGCCTCGTCCCGAGGCCGGCCGCCGGGTTTCCCCCAGCTTGTTTGCCGCGAGGGGCTTTTTCTTCCCCAGGGCCAAGCCCAAAGGCCGGCCCAAACGCCCCGATGGTCCCCGTCCGGTCAAAGCCCCGGACGGGGACCTTGGTTTATCTCATGGGGCCTTCGGGCTCGGGCAAGGATAGCCTTATTGACCAAGCCCTGGCCGCCAACCTACCTAACGTGGTCTTGGCCCCCAGACTAGTCACCCGTCAAAACCCCTCCAAATCAAACGATCTCTACCTACCCGAAGACCGATTCCTGGCCCTTAAAAAAAATGGCGAACTGGCCCTCCACTGGACCAGCCATGGCTACCATTACGCCATCGACAACTCCCTTAACGCCATGCTTGGCCAAGGCCTAATCGTTTTGGTTAACGGATCCAGGGATTACTTCAAAACGGCCAAAGAACTGTTCCCTTCGCTCTTGCCAATCCTAATCACCGCCGATCCCCAAATACTAAAGGCCAGGCTGGAAAACCGCGCCCGCGAAGACCCCGACTCCATCTCCAAAAGGCTCCTTAGGACTAACGATTCCTTTGACCTTCCCTTGGCCGATACCCTGGTCATAGATAACTCGTCAAGTCTTGAGCTCGCCTCCAATCGTTTCATAAGCCATCTTAAAAAACTCATGGAAGATGGGTGAAAATTAAGGGTTAGGGTCAATGAATCCTTTAAGCTCCCCTTGGGCGGTACCCTGGACGAAACCCCGGTCCAAACCATGGTCCAAACCATGGTCATCGATAACTCATCAAGTATTGAGGTCGCTTCCGATCGTTTCATAAGCCATCTTAAAAAACTCATGGAAGATGGGTGAAAATTAAGGGTATGGGCCAACGAATCCTTTGAGCTCCCCTTGGGCGGCACCCTGGGCGAAACCCCGGTCCAAACCCTGGTCATAGATAACTCGTCAACTCTGGAAGTAGCTTCCGATCGTTTCATAAGCCATCTTAAAAAACTCATGGAAGATGGGTGAAAATTAAGGGTTAGGGTTTTCCCCTGGCCAGGTTTTTTCGCCCTTGGCCGGTTACCTCTCCCCGCCCGCGGAAAGGGGTTTTTTAAGTTTAGGCGCGGGTTCATGGTTGGGCGGTTGGTTTTTGGTTTGACTTGGGCATGGGGATCGGGGCATTTTTTGACTTGAACGGTAAACGGCCGTAAAGGGGTCTAGGAGCGCTTCTGACCACTTGACCCTCCCTTATGTACCAATCGGACCTCGGAATGCCACCACGGGCATATTAGACCCGTTTACGGGGCGATTCGTGAGGGGGGT
>JAITLH010000234.1 GCA_031277995.1 Deltaproteobacteria bacterium | reverse complement strand
AAGTCTAAGACTAAAAAATTCTACCGCACACTGGAAGATTTGACAGCGATTTTCGTGACAGATTTTCCTCGCTCATAAGCATTTTAAACATTTTTTCAGTGACGACTAATTAGGAGGCGATTATGCGAGATTCTGTCGGAATCACGATATCTAACCACTTTTTGCTAAACCAGCAGCTTAGTCCCGGGGCGACTGGTTCTTTCACCCGTCTCTTGCAGGCCTTGGTCTTGGCTTGCAAGATCATCCAAAGGGACGTCGGCAAGGCCGGTTTGGTTGACGTATTGGGGCTCGCGGGAGGCGTCAACGTCCAGGGCGAGGAAGTCCAAAAACTCGATGAGCTGGCCAATAACACCGTCAAAAGGCGCCTTTCCGCCTCCGGGGAAGTTTGCGCCTTGGTTTCCGAGGAGGAAGCCGACATCATCGAGATCCCTAGGCAGTATCCCCAGGGAAACTATGTCGTCCATTTCGATCCGCTCGATGGGAGCTCCAATATCGACGCCAACGTTTCCATCGGGACCATCTTTTCCATCTACCGGCGCCAGACCCCAGCCGAGTCTGAAAGCTCCTTAAAAGACGCGCTGCAGCCTGGCCATAAGCAGGTTGGGGCCGGCTACATCATCTACGGATCCTCGTGCGTACTGGTCTTTTCCACCGGCCAGGGCGTCAACGGTTTTACCTTAGACCCTTCCATCGGTGAGTTTTTACTCTCCCATCCCAACATCAAAACCCCGGCCAAGGGCAAGATCTATTCGGTCAACGAGGGCAATTACGGCTACTGGGACGATCAAACCAGATCTTACATCGACTGGATCAAACACGGTTTTTCGGAGCACGGCATCAACTACACCAGCCGCTATATCGGATCCCTCGTGGCTGACTTCCATCGAAACCTCTTGTATGGAGGGATCTTTCTCTACCCGGCCGACTTTAAGGATCCCCTTAAGCCCAAAGGCAAGCTCAGGCTCATGTGCGAAGCCAACCCCTTGGCTTACATCATTGAGCAGGCCGGCGGCTTGGCCACCACCGGAACGGAGAGGATCCTTGACATTTAGCCCACTTACATCCACCAAAGGGTGCCTTTGATCATTGGCTCGCCCGAGGACGTCATCGCCTACCAAGATTTTATCAACGGCAAAAGGACCTTCAACAAAAGCTGAATCGATAAAACGAAACGCGTAGAGATGACCAAAATACTAAACTGGCTCTTTTTGGCCGGGTTGTCGTTGGCCTGGGTCTTTGTCCTGGGTTCAATCGATTGCCCGGCCTATCATTTTCTGGGGCCAATGATTTCCGGGGTCATCGTGTCTTTGGCCGGGCGGGCCCCCGATGTCCCCAAATGGTCCTTTCCCTTGGCCCAGAGCTTTATCGGGGCCTTGGTGGCCAGGGGCTTTAGCCATGGCTTTTGGGCCATTTTGGCCGGATCATGGCCTTACTTAGTGATCGGAACCATCTGGGCCATCCTCCTTGGCTCTTTAATGTCTTTGATCCTCCTTAAGCTTAGGCTAATCCATGAAAACACGGCCTTTTGGTCCCTGTCACCGGGCGGCGCGGCCATCATGGTCATCATGGCCAGTGAGCATGGCGGCAACATGGCCGTGGTCGCCTTTGGCCAGTACTTTCGGGTTTTGTTGATTTCCGTGGCCGCCGTTTTGGTTTCCAGTTTTTTCATGGAAGCCCAGATCACCCGGGCGCCGATCGTGCTTTTTCCCCCGGTCCCCTGGTTGGATCTGGGTTTGACCCTAGTCGCCGTGGCCTTGGGCCTTTTCATAGCCCACCTTTTTCCCTTCATCCCCGGGGGCCAACTTCTCATACCGATGGTTTTGGCCGGGTTTTCAAAAAACTACCTGGACCATTCTATTTTTCTGCCCCCGTGGCTACTCTACCCCTGCTACGCCCTGATGGGCTGGCGGATCGGCCTTAGTTTTACCAGGGAGAGTTTAAAAATCGTCTTAAGGCTAATCCCCGGGCTTTTTCTTGGGATCATGGGCATGTTCGCCGGTTGCGCCTTCTTTGGCTGGGTAATGGCCCTGGGCACTGGCTTAGACCCTTTGACGGCTTATCTGGCCTCCTGTCCAGGAGGACTGGACGCGGTGACCATCATCGCCGCGAGTTCCGGGGCCGATCTTCCTTTCATTACGGCCATGCAAGCTATGCGGTTAATCATGGTCATTAGCCTAGGCCCGTGGTTTTACGGCTTACTTTCAAGGCACTTTAACGCCAGGGCAAAAAAGCGAAAAGACCCAGATCGTATGGATGGCCCATGATCCCAAGTTTTTACGAAGCGGTGAAAAAAAACCGTAAGCGCTTTTCCCGGTCCCAAAGGCCGAGTCCCAAAGGCCGAGTCCCAAAGGCCGGTCCCAAGGCCGAGTCCCAAAGGAATGTCCCAAAGGAATGTTTGGTAGGGGCGGAGAAAAAGCGCTAATTTTTTTTAATGCCAAGAATCGAGTAAAGCAATGTTTGGCTAAAGCCATAAACCAAGCCCACTTCGTCAAGGTCCCGCTTCAAATTTGTCGATTATTCTTGGCCAAGGAATCGTTTTGGCGGGAAAAGCCTTTGGCCAGCGGCCATAAAAACGAAACCTGGGGCCAAAACCAGCGAGTTTATTGTTTCGCGGTCACCCGTTTTTCCGGGTGGATTAAGACGTCCACGATGGCCTCCGAGACTTCGGTAAAAACGTATTTCCAGGCCCCGACCGTGTAAGCTCCCCCAAAACCTATGGAGCGCACGATGGGCACCCTGGCCACCGCCACGCCGTTTTGATCCACGATGTTGGCCACTACCCCAAGCACGGTCGCCCCGGCCCCAGGTAGGAGCCATCTCGCGAAAGCGTTTCCGGGCGCGTACTGGGTTATGTCAACGTTTATTATCCACTGGCCCTCACCCAAATTGCCCGTGGCCCGCAACGATTTTTCCAAAGCCTCGGCCATGGCCTGGGTCAAAACCACGGTTTCCGTCTCTCCCTCGGGAAACTTAAACCCCGAATTGTCGGTTACCTGTCCCACGGAAAAATGGGAAGAAGGTTCCACGCGAGCCCCGCCGTCCAGGGGAACGTAAGAAACTTTCGTGCTACAGGCCGCGGCAAAAAATAAAAGGGAAAAGGAAAACAGTATACAGAGTTTTCTTTTCATATTTTTTATCCTTTAAAATAAATAATATATAAATATTATTTATGATTAGTATTACTAAAAAATAATACGTTAGTATTGTTCTTCTTATTGTCTTGACAAACAAGTTATTTAATTGGATTTTTGGGAGTGATTTGGCGCCAATCGTTTAGGCGCTTTTTGGCCATAGATTTCCCGGATCGATCCGGGCATTCCCCTGGCCAAGCCCGCCAGGGCTTTTGGCCCGCCGGATCGCCGCGAACGTCTTTTTTAAGTTTTTCCCCCGCCTTGGTTAACGAAAGGGGATAAGGCCATTATCGAGCCGGAGCGATTTTTTTCGGTGACCAAGGGAGATTTGGTTTTGGCCAATTTGGCCCCAAGGCCATCCAAGCTTTCAGGCTAACCTTTTTCGCCCGAAACGGTTTTTCGTTTCCATGGGTTAGCCATGGGCCTGGGAAGTTTTTTGGTCTATGAAATTTTTATAACGCTTATTTTTTGGCTGAATTATTCCGCGCCAATCCTTAAAAAAAATGCCCTTGGCCCGTCAAACTTTTTTAACCAAGAAATAAAACCAACCCAAGCCTGAAAACTTCCAAACGGCTAACGCCTTAAGGCCCGCCTTAAGCCTAAGCATGGCGGACCAAATGGGCGCCATCTCGGCTTGCCCGCAAACGGGCCCAGAAGGGCCCAGGAGCCCTTGGGACCCTCGACCCTCGATTACCCCCCAACCCGGTTAAACAAACCTCGCGGCGGCCCGATTTTGGGCGTTTACGGGCCCTTTTTAAAAGGGGGGTGAGGTTATCGGATTTTGGGTTACCCAATGGCCATCCCAGAAAGCCGTTGGTTTTTTTTGACCCGGAAACTTCAGCGAAAAATTGGCCCCTAGCCGCGGTCGCGACCCATGGCTAGAGGCCAAAGCGTTTAAGGATTAACGGTTAAAAACCGCGAAAATGCCGAGCCGGAAACAACCTCGCCAGCCCGATGAAAGCGTTTTCCTGGCACGGCCGAGGTTCGCTTAGAACGTGAAGCCCAGGCCAACGGAAGCGGCGTGGCTACGATAACGCTTGGAGACTTCCAGATCGTAGTTGACGAAAGCCTCCAGTTTTCCGCCCGCGCTGACTTTCAGGCCAAAGCCGGCTTGGAAGGAATTCCCGCGGGGCCTAGTCCCGTTGATCTTGAAGGTTCGGTTTGAACCAACGAAACCAACGTTCATTGAGTTATCTAACTTTTTGACCGCGAAGTTGTAGCCCAATCGAAGTTCGGGCGTAATCTTTACGGAACCGGATCCGAAGGTCGCGTTAAAGCGAATTTGCACCGGGATGTCAACCTGATGGTCGGTCTTGGCCCGGTAAGCGTTGGCCACGGTGTTGTCAAGGGCCGCGGCGTCCAAGGTGTCGGCAAAGGCGCCCTGGCTCAAGAGGGTGTATCTAATCCCAACGCTGGGGATGATCTGGAAGTTGTCTCCCTCAAAGACGTATCCGGCGCGCAATCCGAACTGCCAGGCATTGATATGGAAGGTCCCGGTTTTTACGCCCCCGACATAGAGATTGGTTGAGTAATCGCTTTTGGTCGAAGCGTAACTAACGTTGGCGTCAAAAAAAACATTATTGGGTAGGAGATAACTTCCGTAGACCCCAATGCCAACCGTTGACAGATCAACCGTGGTCCTGGCCTCGTTATTTTTTACCCGCCCGCTGGCGTAGGAGCCCGCGATGCCGAACCGAAGGCCAGGCACGGAGTCAACCTCTCGGTCATAACCCAGGACCACCCCTCCGCCTGAAAAATCGTAACCGGAAACGGTCGCGCTGGCGTCTTCCTTGGCCCAGATGCCAAAACCGCCAACCCAGATCCGGTTAAGCTCATCGCCGCTCCCCGCTGAGGGTGGGGGCGAACCGGCGCTTTGGATTTCCCTAATCCGATCGAGACGGTTAAGAATAACTTCCTGGGTTTTTACGACCGTGGCGGACACGCTCGAGGTGACGTTAACCAAGGACTCGCCAAATAGCTGCTTTAAGGCCTCTTTGGTTTCTTTGGGACTTAACCCAGAATTTCCGATTCCATAAAGCGCTTTCCCCAGCTTATCGACCAGCTCTATTTCCGCTTCGGTACTGGCCTCCACGGCTATTTGATTTATGGCCTCCACCGCGACCTGAATATTTGGCGTGGGTTCGTCAATCGCGTTTTCGAGCAGGTCTTCGATTAAGCCCGGGACCATGTCGGCGGGATTACCAGTGTTTTGCCCGGGCTGTTCTCCAGGCTGTTCGCCAGGCTGTTCTCCGGGCTGTTCTCCGGGCTGTTCTCCGGGCTGCTCACCAGGCTGTTCGCCAGGCTGTTCTCCAGGCTGTTCTCCGGGCTGCTCGCCGGGCTGTTCTCCGGGCTGTTCTCCGGGCTGTTCTCCGGGCTGTTCGCCGGGCTGTTCACCGGGCTGTTCTCCGGGCTGCTCACCGGGCTGTTCTCCGGGCTGTTCTCCGGGCTGTACTCCGGGCTGTTCGCCGGGCTGTTCGCCTGGCTGGTCTCCGGGCTGTTCTCCGGGCTGCTCGCCTGGCTGTTCGCCGGGCTGTTCG
>JAITLH010000216.1 GCA_031277995.1 Deltaproteobacteria bacterium | reverse complement strand
GAGAGGTTTTTTAGGAGATCTTGCCTTTGGCCGACCATGTCTTCGAGGCTGGCCTGGCCGGCCTTTTCCACGGCCGTCTTAAACTCGGCCACGAGTTCGGGGGACATGACCCCGGGGATGGAGATGAGGTTTAGGACCATTTGGTGGAACTGGGGATTGTTGCAGGTATGGTCGCAGCAGGCCACGCCGCGCATGATTACGCTCATGGCGTAGTCTTTGGAAAGATCTTTTTGGACCTCGGGCGAGGCTTGCCAAAAGCCCTTGCGGACGCTTTCCAAAAGGCGCCCGGTCACCGATTGAAAGGCCCAGGGGTTTTCCCGATCCATGAATTGGTTCAAACCCAGGGCGTGTTTGTCCTCGACGTAAACGGCGTAGGTTTCGTTCCAGAGCTCTTGGGAGATTTCGTCGGGGGTGGTGACTTGCCAGCCCCAGAGATTTTCCACGTAATGGGCCATTTCCATGGCCCCGGCGTAGTTTTCTTCCATCATGCCCTCAAGCCATTTGGGGTTTAGGTAGCGGCTCCTGGCCTCCTGGCCCAAAAATTTGGCCACCCCGGTCATGGTGACTTGGCCAAAAAATCTCTGGTCGGCCAACAAGGATTCGGGGGCCTGGCCGTCCATGGATTCGATGGCCGAGGACAAACCGCCGAGGTACATGAAAACGTCGTCGTTATCCAGGGCGGCGTATAAGCTTGAGGAGATGGAATGCCAGGCCACCTTGGCCCCGGCGAGGTTTAGATCCAAGGCCTCCCTGGCCGGGGCGCCCCAGTAATCCTGGCCGTAAGCGTAGGCCGTGTGGGTTTTAAAGACGTCCGAGATGGCCGAGCGGTCTTCCCAAAGGCCCGAGGCCGAGGCCAGTTCCGAGACCCTGTTGCCGTAAGCCCCGGGGGCTTCGGAGAAGATCCGGGCCTTGGAAAACCGACTGGCCTCCTCATCGGAAAAGCCCCGGTCGATTAGGGCCCGGTAGTTGTTTTGATCGCCAAGTCTCACGAAATTATCCAGATCGTCCTGGGCGGCGGCTTGCCTAAAGGCCTGGTCGATAAAAAGAACCTTGTCGGGAAAAAGGTCCCGGTATAGTCCGGAGATATCGACCATGACGTCAATTCTGGGCCTACCTAACCTAGCCGCGGGGATGGGTTTGGAGCCCAAAATTCGCCCGCTTTCGCTCCAAACGGGTTCCACGCCAATTAGGTACAATATGGTCGATTCGTTTAGGCCTTCGTTTCTAAGGCTCTCCACGGCCCAAAGGACGGCCGCGACCTTGTCGGGGTATTTTTGGTTTTTGTCCCAATAGTCTTTGACAATGCCCTCGGCGGCCTCAATTCCAAGGTTCCAGGCGGCTTTGGTGGGCATGTAGGCCGGGGAGAGACCGTAGAAGTTTCGCCCGGTGGGCAAGGCCTCTTGGTTTCTTATGGGATCGTTTCCCTCGCCCGAGGGCACGAAATGGCCCTCCAGGGCCCCCAGCGCGGCGTTCATCTCGCCGGGTCCGCTTTTCTCAAGATCGTTTGTCAATTGGGCGCGGGATTTTTTGCCCCCGCCGCCGTTTAGGATGGCCTCGGTCATTTCCCCCAAGGCCGGGCCGGAGGGGGATTGCCCAAAAGTGTGCAGCCCGTAAGGGATACTGACGTTTTCAAGGTATTCAAGGTATTGGGAGAGTTCGGCCAGATCCTCGGGCGAGGTAAATTCTTTGCCAAACTCTTCGTTTAGCCCCATGGCTTTGGTCATTTGGCCAACGGCCTCAAGGTATTGGGGAGCGGTCGAGGCTTCCACCTTGGCCGCCCGCTCATGGGAAACCAGCAATTCTTTGAGTTTTTGGTAATCGGCTTGGTTTCCGGCCGGAATCAGTAAGGGAATTAAGTGATCGACGACAACGGCCCGGCCGCGGCGTTTGGCCTGGAGGCCCTCGCCGATGTTGTCCATTATGTAAGGGTAAACATTGGGCAGATCCGTCCCCAGGACCTCCGGGGGATCAAAGTGGATTAGGCCGGATTGCTTACCGGGCAACCACTCGTGGGTGGCGTGGGTGCCCAGATGGATGACCGCGTCGGCCTTAAAGCCGTGTTTAAGCCATAAATAGGCGGCGACATACTGGTGGTGGGGTTGAAACTTTTGATCGTGGTAGAGTTTAAGGGGATCGTCGACCTCGCCCCTGGCCGGTTCGGGCAACATGACCAAGTTTCCGGCCCTAACCATGGGAATGATAATCCGGCCGTCCTTTATCATTGGGCCTGAATCCTGGGGGCTTCCGGTAAAGGCGCCCCATTGGCCGACGACCTGGTCTTGGAATTCTTTGGGTAACTCGGAAAACCACTTCCCGTAGTCTTGGGCGGATAAGGTCTCAACCATGCCGGAGGCAAGAAGATCGTCCAATTCCCCCGGGGCCCAGGAGCCGACGTTACGCCCGCCCTTCAAGACCAAGTCCTTAATCGTTTCCTCGTTTAGGACGAGATCTTTGGGGATGTCGTAACCTTTCTCCCGTAAGGCGGCCACCATGACTTCCAAGCTCCTAAAGACGTTTAGGTAACTGGCCCCGATGTTTTGCTTGCCCCTGGAATTGTTGTAGTAGATGATGGCGATTTTCTTTTCGGAGTTGGGCTTGGCCCTAAGGTTAATCCAGTTGTGGATCCTGGGAATCAGCCTTTCAAGCTGTTCGTCTATTAGCTCATAGCGAAAACTCAAAACCCCGCTCCCTAACCTCTCTTCGATCTTGGCCATGAGAACCGTGGGTTCCATGGCCCCGGAGACCTCGGGGTTATCCAGGTTCCAGACGACGTCCAAGGGCGGGACGCCCTGCTGACTCTCTTTCCATTCGTCCAGGGTCTGGGAATAAAGCTTTAGGGCGTTAAAAACCGGGACGTCCAGCTCGGCCAAAGTCTTTTTGATCTCCTCGTCGTAGGCGATATAAAATTTTAGGGCAAAGCTTAGTATGGCCGCGACGCGGCTTTTGCCATTGGCGTCCAGGAAAAAATTTTGCAAAACCGTTTGGTCGTGGCTAAAGGCCGGCATGGTATTGAAACCCTCCGCCTCGAGCTTGCCTATTAACTTATCCAGGGCTTCCTTTTGGCCTTCGATGAGATCGGTCGAAAAACACATGATGCCCAAAACGGGTTTGGCGGGATCGTAATCCTCCCTTTGGGCGTACCAGTTAAGGAATTGATCGGCCGTCTCAAAAACCCCCGGGGCCTTGGGGTGGTATAACCCGTTACTCAATTCCGGTTCGATGGGGTCGTAAGAAAAACCTGAGACCAGTTCCAACGAAATGGCCCGCCTAACCATGTTGGTTACGTTTTTTGAGGTCAGGCTATCGAAATAATCGGAAATTTCCTGGTTAAACTCAAGGCCCTTCATCAGTAAGGCCTTGTCGTCTTTGGAACCCCTAAGGGCGAAGACCTTGGCCCGCTCCGGCAAGCCCCGCTCGATTACGTAATCGGAGAGTTGATCGTCCATGACATCAACTATGACCAAGTTACTTTTGTCGAACCACTCGGCCATTTCGGGGTTGTCTTTCAAATCCTTTAGGCAAAAGGACCTGACCGTCACCCCCTCCGGCGCCTCAAAAACCTCCACGGCCTTATGGATCATGTAGCTGTCCGAATCGGTGATTAGAAGCGACACCTTCTTATCGTCGCCAATTTCGTCGCCAATTTCGTCACCTAGAACGGCCCCGGAACCCTTGGCCTGTTCCGTCAGGGCGGCCCCGGAATCGGCGGCGGCCGGGGAGGCCTCCTGGCCAAAGGAGGCCGCGGAAAAGGTCAAAACCCCGATGAGTAAAAACAAAGCGAAAAACTTAGCCATAACC
>JAITLH010000210.1 GCA_031277995.1 Deltaproteobacteria bacterium | reverse complement strand
AGGCCAAGCTTAAAACCCCAGCCAAGACCAAGTGACATGGTAACCACCTAACATGGCGACCTTTGGCCCCAAGACAATAACCCTAATGATTTTGGGACTGGCCCTTTTCTTTTCGGCCGGCCCCGACCCGAAAGCTTTGGCCCAAAACGACTCGGCCACCCAATGGTTGGAACGCGATTTTTTCGAGCAAAATTCGGCCCTTGAGGAGTCCCCTCAACCCCTTCCGCCCGACGAAAACTCCCTTTACCCCACGGCCCAAGAACTTGACGATCTCCCGCTAAACATAGAGCCCGGCCCCATCGTTTACCCGGCCTTGGCCCCCTCGGTTCCCGCCAACCAAGAGGCCCAACCCTTGCCCCAGGCCCCGCCTTTTCCCCAGACCTCCGAAACCTTGCCCCTCCCACCCCCTCCGGTGGTTACCAGGCCAAGCGGCATGGGCGCCGGCGGCGAATCCCTAATCGAGGGCCTGGATCCCGGCCCGGGACAAGCCCAATCCCCGGTTTACGTGCCCGTGGACCCAAACTACGTCGACCAAGAGTTTGGAAACGTCGACCAAGCCCAAAGCCCCTCCCAGCCGGAAACCATCTCCCAGCCCAATGTCGAGTTTGAGCCCTTGGACCCGAACTATGTCGATACCGAGTTTGGCGAAATTAACCCCCGGCCCGGTGAAACCTTAACCGTCCAACCCACCCCGCCGCCTACGTCCACGCCAGCCCCGGGGCCCGAATCGGTGGCCGGCCCCTTGCCCCAGACGCCTTCGCTAGAGACGCCCTTGGCCGAGGTGCCCTTGCCCGAAGCGCCCTTGGCCGAGGCGCCCTTGCCCGAAACCCCGGTCAGCCAAGCCCCGGAGGGTCAGACGCCATCCCCGGAGCCGTCCGCCCTGGGACCGCCCGCCCTGGAGCCGCCATCACTGGGGCCGCCCGAGGTAGGTAGCCCCTTGGCCGAGTCCTCGCCGGAACCCTTGGACGGGCCAGCCGAGGTCGAAAGCGCCGTGAGCGAAAATGCCCAGAGCCCAGGCGGCGCCATCGAAAGCGCCGCCGTCGCGTCAGGGGACATCACCAACTTGGACGTGGGCCAGATGGTCGAGGTTTTGAAGGCCCAGGAAGGAGCGCCCATTGGCGTGGGGGATAGTTTATTCGTTTGGCAAGACGACACCTTATATAGGCGTAATCCCGACGGGAGCTTGGAGCCCACCGGAAGCGTGCTTAGCCCCAACGACACGACATTTGACGAGGAAGGGCGATCCTGGCTTACCCATAACGAAGACGGCAGCGTTTTAATAAACGTATCGTTAAGGGTCTGGGCCACCATAAATTTCGCCTACAATTCCTCCGAAATAGAACCCGATAGCGAAGGGGTCCTGAGAACCTTTAGCCAAGCCCTAAACCGACCGGCGCTTTTAAACAAAAAACTAATAATTTCCGGCCATACGGACAGCACCGGCTCGGATTTGTTTAACATGGGTCTCTCCCGAAGGCGAGCCGCCTCCGTTGGCCAATGGCTGGTGGAAAACGGCCATCTAAGCCCGGACCGTTTGATTTTGGCCGGTTACGGGGCCAGCATGCCCGTCTCCGATAACGAGACCGAGGAGGGCCGGGCCATTAACCGCCGGGTAGAATTTATCCTGATCAATTAACCCCCCTCGAAAATACCCCCAGTTTTTTTCCGCCCTCGGCCCCCGGCCCCGGGCGGTTTTTTTTGGGCGGTTTTCAGGGGTTGTTTTTTGGGGGGGACGGCTTTTTTGGCCTGAGGGAAAAAAGCCGTCAATCGCGAGGGTGGTTATGGGGGTGGGGCGGGAATTGGCCCTAAAACTATCAATTGAGAGTATTGGGCCGGGGGGTGGCAAATATGTCAATTAAGAGGGCTGGGAAGTTCCAATTCGGAGAAAATGGTCCGGGTCTGGGCTCAAATTGAAGTTTTGGGAACGGGCGAGGGGAGGAAAGGGTCGCGTCCATCTAAAATAGGTATCGTAACCTATAGAAGAGGGTCTTTATTGAGATCAAATCTCCGTAAGGGGGCCGGGTCGAAATTTTTTTTGGGTTGGGGCAAAAAAATATATTTAGAATAAACAGTGTGTTATTGAAATGAAAGAAAATTTTTTAAAAATTCTCAAAAAAAAGGGGTTGACTTTCAAATGATAGGTGTTACCCTTTCAAATATGAGGTTGGCGAATGGTCAACCGAACTGGCAGATGATAGATTGAAAATTTCAAAAGACTTTACCGAGTCATAAAAGCCGTCATCTGAACATCGGATAACTATCACCTCAATATCAAATCCCCTTGATGGAGGAAACTTTAAAATGCCGAAACTGCAACTAAGTCAAAACGCCGAGGATTATTTGGCCTTCCATGAACTTGACCTTCAGAACTCGTCTGACTTGGTCGGGAACAAGATCGTGGAAGCCTCGATCCCCAACGAGGCGGTTCGGAGAACCAGGATAGCCCTGGGCCTTAACCTGGACATGATGGCCATCCTTCTGGGCGTCAATTTGTCTTCCATGATTCGCTACGAAAACATCAGCCTGCCCAACTATCCCCAGGGGCCCGTGGCCAGGAAGATGGGGCTTTTAATCAACTGGTTGGCCGATCCCAAGTCCAAGGGAGACATCCTCAATCTTCTCGGCCGGGACAACGGCTTGGCCACCCTTTCGGGACTTCTTCAAACCGAAAGCGTGATGACCTTCATGCACCTTTCAAGCTTGAAAGAACTAAGCGAAGACGAAAACAAGGCCTTTACCGGTGACCCGGGACAGGTGGTTGGCAATGCCTAAAAACGCGGTCGGCCGGGAGCGGCCTTGGGGGCGATTGGACGAACCCATGTTTTCGGCCGACTTGGATAATTTCGGTCCCAAAAAATCCAAAAAAATCGCCCCCAGATGGATGGGCCGACCCAGGATAATAGCCGGAAAACTAAGGACGATATTTAGTTTTTCGCGTAACCCTTAACCAATCGATTTTTTTAAATCGATAAACGGCCACTTAGTTTTTATTTGTTTTATGAAATTTCGGCTTCGCCAGTTACCAATGACGTTAAGCCTTTTGAAAGAACCTTAACACACCCGGCCAAGTTAGCCGGTCAATATAACCAACAATCGATATTTGGAAAAGTTTTTTTAGAAACCCTTAACTATCCCGATCTTTTTAGATTGGTTAAAATATAAAAAAGCCCTTGAGGGGGCCAAAATAATCTCGAAATAAATTTTTTTTAAAAAAAACGAGACCACCCCCAAGGCCATAATCATTAAAGTTTCCTTTTTTCAAGTTTTTTCCTCGGGCGGCTGGAAGAAACCAACGTTTCGGACCTGAAAAAGGTTCCCAAACTTGGTTTTCCGGCCTCCCAACCGGGACGGGCCCAACTTTGGCCAAAAATCAGCCTAGCGGTCATTCGTTTTAGTCCGTCGCCTTTACCCGATCGGCCAATTGATGGTTGGCCTTGTCCTCAAAAGAGAGTATTTGGTCCTCCAGGGCTTCAAAATGACCCTTTCTTGGTCAAGCGGCTCGTCAATCAACCGATCGGACTATCAATTGATGTGGTCAAAATTTTGAAATTGCTGTATAATGAATTTCGAAATTCAAACCGCCTTGGCCGTTTAGCTTAACCTGCGTATTTTTCCGGCTCAAACGGCGTTCGTCAACTTTTCTTAACGTTTCGTTAAGCGGCCAGTCGGACCCGTTTTTTTTAAAGTCCTTTTTGGCCAATCGGTTTGGGCGGGCGATTTTTTAAATAAATCGTCTTCCCAAAAGGCTTCAAATCGTAAAACTCGACTTTGTTTTTTCGTATTTATTTTCGATTTGATTCTAACTTGATTTATATAGACCTTTTACAAAAAATATTTTAATAGAGGGCTAAATTCTCCATGAAACAATTATCAGAAGCAAACATCGATCATCAAAGTGAGGTATTGAGCGGCGGCGTTCCGGCCACCCAGAATATCGCCATCACTTCCTTGGAAGTCAGAAAAGTAAGAAAGAGCCTGGCTCTGACGGTTGACAATTTCAGCCTTCTTTTGGGGGTTAGTCCCTCTTCCATTTTTCGCTACGAAAACATCGGCGTCAACGCCTTCCACCAAGGCCCGGTAGCCAGAAAACTGTGTTTACTGTCCTTGTGGGTAGCGGAGGAAGGCAAAATCGCCGCCCTAAGAAACTTACTTCGCGCCCCCAGGGGCCTCGCGATATTGGCGGGCTTACTGGAAACCGGAAGCGTTTTGACTTCCAACTTACCCTTTGAGGCCTACGCCGGCGAACTCAATGACTCGGGCGCCAAGGAGAGTAAATTCCCCTCCGTGGAATCGCTGACCCAGTCGATTTTGGAGGCCTTTCACCACCCCGATACCCCCATGGCCCAGGCCCAGGCCCAACGCCCAACCAATCCCGATGACATGGCCAGCCATATCGAGGCCGAGGCCAGGATCATGGAGGCCGAAGCCAGAAAACTCGAGGCCCAGGCCCGCAAACTTGAGGCCATGGCCAGGATCAAGTCCGTCGAGGGACTAGACGCCCTCTAAGCCGTGGGAGGCGACAACCGGCCCGGTGGGTAACCTTTCTTCTGGGGGGAAGAAGCTAGCCCAGCCGGGCCGTTTTTTTACTAAAAAAACGACCCGGCCGGCCGGGTTTTTTTGTTTTAGGCCCCAAACGCTTAAGTAAGGCTTGCCCCCATGGCCAGGGGGAATTTTTGGCCAAACCAGCGATTTTGCTTACCCGCCCCGCGAAACGGTTAACGTCGTCGGCCCAAGCCAAAGGCTGGGTAAACCGACGGCCGCGATTTAAGCCATTAATTTTCGTCAAAACCCTTTTGGCTTGACCTAGGGCCCAGATGAGTGGCCGGCCCAGAAACCTCATTTAATTAAACCAGCCAATAATTCGGTTTGCCTTTTTGGCGACAAATAGGTAAATTAATCTAGCGGAGGAAATTCGAGCGTCTATCATAAGATACCACCGTTTAGACGTAAGAGAGACTTTTTTTGTCTTGGACAGCCAAACCGAGGCTTAACCGATTTTCTAAACACTATTTGAGTAAGGTATAAGCTTAATTTAGTGTTTAATCAACTTTATAACTTGGTTTAAAAAATATAGTCATAAAATTAATAAATATAAAGTTAATTTATATTGACTGTGTGATAATACATGTCTTCTTCAAATTTTGATTTTGTTTATATTAGACATTTTCCATTTGATAAATTGTTAAATTTACTTTTTATGATGGAATGAAGCTAAAAAATTTCTTGGTATCATTATTTAATTCATCTTATGTCCAAATAGTGGGCAACTCTATGGTTATAGTGGAAGCTCTATAGTTATATTGAAAAATATTTTTCTTAATAGGGATCTTGAAGAATTACGTCCTGATCTTGTAGTTTTATGCGGTGTTTTAGATAGTTCTGGAAATAAAAATGAATTAATAATATTTATTAATGTACAA
>JAITLH010000084.1 GCA_031277995.1 Deltaproteobacteria bacterium | reverse complement strand
TGGGGAGCCATGGTTACCCGGGATTGTTCCGTCGCTTTGGTCTCCGGCCTTTCTTTTTTAACCTCCCGGGACTGCCCTATGGGGGTATCGACGAACGATTCGCCTTTTTCCCTGGCCTTTTGGGCCGAGCTCCTATTGAGTTCTTCGATTAAGCCGTTATATTCCGGAGTCCCGGGGCCGCCCATGGATCCTTCCACGTTTCTGGGAGTGAGGTTATCGGCCTTGGACAAATCGCTCTCCTGACTCTGGCCCAGGAAAAAGACCTTCACGATTAAGTAAAGTATGAAAACCACGACCATGGCCCCCAGGGCCAAAATCCAAGCCCTGGGTAAGGATATGTTTTTAATCAGAGAGCTTTTCTTCATCGCGTTCACTAAATCCTTTCACTCCCGTGGCGAGCCGATGGGGTTTTAGCGCCCAAAAAACCGGCCTTGCCCATAACCTTCTTGGCCCGTCCTGGGCGCTTGGTTTTCTTGCCTTAAATACTTTTCCACCCAAGGTTATTGGCAACCGGACCTGGCTAAACCTTTTTTGAGCCCGTCTGGTTTTTTGGCCAAATGACCTGGCCAATCGCTGGCATAAGCCAAACTTCCAAGCCTGGGTTAAGGCCCAAACTCTTGCCCAACGACGCGGTCTATTTCCACGCCTTCGAGAATCACGGTCTGCGTTTCTTCCAAATCGTTTAGGACGACCGAGGTGACCAAGGGCAGTTCGTAGACGATTATTCCCCCTGGCCCATAAACCTTGGCCTGGACCAGTGGCCACAATACGGTCCTGGAGCTTCTAAGGTATAAGTTGGAACCCACCTGGGTAAAACTCTCACCCTCCAGGGCCGGGACGGCTCCTATGTGTTTGGCGCCCTTTGGGGTGATGCCATCCAAGAGCTCGTAGAGAAGGTTATCGACCAAGACCGTGGGTTTGGGCGCAAGTCCCGGAAGGGGTTGGGCCATGGGGCCGGTTTCTTGGACCTGGAAGATAATCAGGCCATCAAGCTCCCGGTCATCCTTAACCGCCGAGGTGGTACTTAGCCTGGCCATGAGGGGAATGTCTTTGCCCTTTAAACTAACCACCAAGTTTGAATGGCCGTGGTTGGAAAGGGGGGCCACGATAATCTGGTTTGACCCCTCCCCTTCCAAAAGCTCGACCGAAAACATGGCCCCGCTTCCCAATACCGTGGCCGCGACCGGCCAAGGACTGCCGGTCGAATCGGTAAAAACCAAGGCGGTTACGAGATTCGGGCTTAGTTCAACCAAAGGCGGCTTAAAGCCCGGTTCCAACCTGACCCTTTCCGTCCTGGAGCGCATGGCCAACGGGGCTCCGTCCGACAAAGCTTCTTCCCTCTCGTCCAGACTTTTTCGATACGCCCTGACTTCCTCGGGCGTGGTCGGTAAAAGGATTTCCAAAGATCGCTCATAGGCCAAACGCCTTTCCTCGTTTACCGCCTCAAGCTCATAGAAGTCCTCCGGATCCTCGGGATCATTAAGTTCCTCAAGATCCTCTAGCCCTTCCAGGCCGGCCAAACCCTCCAAGCCTTCCAGGCTTTCCAGGGCTTCGTCTTTGGGCCCTTCCCGTGACTTGCCCGGGCGTTCCTTTGGCCCCGAAGCCAAGGGACCATCGGAGGGTTTAGCGCTTCGATCGTTTCCGGAAAGGGAGCTTTCCCCATCTGGGCTTAACCCTTGGTTTAAGGGATCGGTCTGGAAATTTGGGTCAAAGGACGTGGCCAGCGTATCCGATTCGCTTTTAATGGCCCCGGCAACCCGATTGCCTTGGTCATTTTCCGCCACGCCCTTTGACCCCCCCACTGCCTCCCCAGGCATTTCGTCAGTTTTGATTGGCTCCCGGTCTTTAGCGGCCGCGGATGATTCCCGGTTACCGTCTTTGGCGGGCCCATTTTGGTTGGCCCCCTTGGTTTGGTTCGAGGCGTCTTTTTGGCCGGAAGGGTCAATTTGATTGGAGGCGACTATTTGATTGTCCCCGTTGGCTTTATTCGAGGCGTCTTTTTGGCCGTCCACTCGATTGGCCAATTGGTCAGGCGCTTTAACGATCCCGTCGTCTTTGGGCGGATCCGTTTTGTCGGCCTTTTCACTGGCCAAGGCGCCTTGATCGTTTTCGGATTTTTTGGAAGCGGCCGCGCCATCGCCCTTTTGGGCGTCCTTATTGGCTACCAAGCTTTGGTCCAAACCATCGCCGGGTCCCGTGGGGTTATCGGTTTTAGGTGAACCGTTAGGAAGCGCTTTTTCCCCGGAGCCGTTTAAGCCTTTAGGATCGGCTTTATCGTTTGGGGGGTTTTCTGGCTTGACCGCGCTTTTCTTGGCCTCCCGGGTTAAGGGATCGTTTGGCAGCCCTCCGGTTTTGGCCGCGTCGGGTAAGGAATTTAAAGATTCCCCGTTGGCCGCCAAGGCCTTGGCCGGTTCGTCTTGGGCCGCCGCTAAGGCCAGCGATTGTCTAATCTCGTCTAAACTTTTCGCGCTCTCCATCGATGGCTGGCCGGTTTCAACATGGCCGTTACCGGAGGCTTGATCCCGGGGACGGTCCTTGGAAGCGTCAGGTTCCTTGGCTTGGCCTTCGGGGTTAGTGGCGTAACTCTCCCCGGCCTCCTTTTGGGCGTTCTCCAAAAGCTTTTCGCTTAAGGGATCTTTTGGGCCTTGGCTGACTTGGCTATCCTTGGCGTTTAAATCTTTTGAGGTTAAGTCTTGGGCGGCTAGGTTTTGGAGGCTATTTGAAGCCCCTTGGCCTTGGCCCGCCGTGCCGGTTTGGGAGGGGCTTTTTACCTTTTCGCCGCCAAGATCCCCCGGCTCCGTTTGGCCATGGTTTTTATCCTGGCCAGGGAGGGCCAAAGCTTTCGCGGAACCGCTATTGGGTTCGCTTGTTTGTCCCTCCCCTTTCGCGGCCAGGTTTTCTAGGGTCTTTTGGCTTTCATGGCTTTCTAGCCTTTCTTGGCTGTCCGGACTCCCTAGACTTTCTAAACTCCCCAAACTTTCTTGGTTTCCTAAGCTTGGGCCATCGGCCGGGGAAACCGGATCGGGTGGCCCTGACTTTTTATCGTTGGGGTCATTTGAAACCTCTGGGTTTTCGCTTAAAGCGGCCAACTGGCCTTGGTCGGTTTTTTCGTTACCTGGGATTAAGGGCCCATCGGACCCGGCCGCTCCCGGGCTTGGCCCAAAGTCGCTTAAAGCCCCTGGGCTTAAATTCCCCGGATCGGGAAAGAAGGTTTCGAAAAATCCAAGATCCGACTCTCCTAGCTCCGGCTCTCTTAATTCGCCCCCGTCAAAAGCCGCCTTGGACTTCCCGACGTCCCAAAAGCCCTTTTCTCGCAAGGCCGGATCATCGGTTTGGTTTTGGGCCAAGGGCCCATCGTCAAGGGATTGCGGCCAAAGGGAAGTATTTTGTCGGCGCTCCCCTTTCGCTTGGCCAACGGTTAAGAGATCGTCCATTAGATTGAGATCCCCTCCTTGGCTCCCAGACCTATCGCCGGTTTGCAGACCAAACCAGAGACACAAGGCGAATAGCCCAACCAAAATGAAAGCGAGCAAGCGATTTCGTTTTTTGGTGGGAAGGCGCTCCGGGCCTTGGGCCTTCGCTTGTTTAAAGCTGGTCATCAGATAACCCTCCATCCAGAAAAAATAAAATAAAGAAATGCCTAGACTTGTCTGTATCGATTGTAAGGCAAATTTTTACCATATGTTTTATGGGAACAAGTTTGGCCGATAAAAAGCCAAACGAAATTTTTTTTCTGGCCCTTTTTTATGGCGGCCGTGGTAAGATTTCCCGTTAAGGGCGAATCGCTACTTTTAACGAACCCTGGCCAGGCCCGCCGGTTACCCTTTTTATGCCTGGGCGGCCACCTAACCCCTGGGCCTAAGTTCCAAAGCCCACCAGGCTAGGGTTTTATTCATTGGCCAAGGCCCCGGGGTTAACGACCTTGATTGGTTTCCCCCCTCCGACAAGACGGCTCAAGCTTTTTTGGGGGGCCTAGTCCGGGGGCCAGCGTGAAAAGTATACGACCCTTGTTTTGAAATTTAAATAAATAGAATTTGACTGTATCTAAATTGTATCTTATTCCAATAATTCTTTAAGCCACTGAATTTGCGAAGAAAGCCACGTTTCAAAAGTGGTAAATTTTTAATGTTTATTAACCTTTAATTTCAAAATCCAATCTAGAGAGACGCGTTTTTTTTTCGTTTTTCCCGCTTCCGGCGCCCCCGGGCGGGGAAATGACCGTTCCGGGTCCCGGAGACGATTTTTATAATAAGCCCTAACAACATCCCTAATATGTTTATTAACGTGGATCGAGTTTTACCTTTCCAGGACCTACGTTTCTAAACATTGACTTTTCGATTTCAGGCTTGGGGCCAAAAAAGTCGCGATAACCAATTAGACTGGAATATCAAAATTCATATGGCAAATCCCGATAAATCGCTAGCCTATCGAAAGCCATTGGAACTGACAAAACCTCATAGTAAGTTAAAAGACACTAAAACTATTTTCTATAATAAATTAGCATTAAAACATTTTAAAAAATTTTAAAATGTTTTTTTGTAAGTTATTTACAAAATTGCCTCGCTCAAATTTTTTTCTGCCCTTTAAATTTTTTTCGATCCCCTAAAATAGGCCTCCCCAGTGGATGGATTAATTTCCCGCTCACTTGATCGCTTCATAAAAACGGATATAATCTCCGTTTAAGCGATTGGCCACGGCGCCCCGGCCTTCAAACCCCAAGGGCTAGCCCCACTCTTTTGGGCTTCTTTTCTTGGCCCTCCAAACCCGCCAGAGCCCGGGCCGGGCTATCCCGGAGCCGGTTCCCACCCTTTTCATGGCCTAGGTTTTTTCCCAAACTCCCATTGGCCAATGAGAGTTGGGGTCTTAACAAAAGCCAAGGGTTCGGTTTTGGCTCCCCCCCAACGTTTCCCTAAGGGAGCGTCCATAAGCGCCCGGCCTGGAAGCCGCGGGCCCTTGGCCGCGGGCTTAAGCTCCCCTTGGACCAAGCGGGTTTTAAAACTCGGTCTTTGGGGGAGGGTTTACCTTAAGCCTGGCCATCCATATGGATGGTTTTAAAGCCGCCGGCTTTTGGCCGGGGGCCTAAGCTCCCCTTGGACCAAGCGGGTTTTAAAACTCGGTCTTTGGGGGAGGTCCGAAGGGGCGTGGCCTCTCAGCCTATGGGAAGAGTATACGACCCTTGTTTCGAAATTTAAATAAATAGAATTTGATTGTATCTAAATTGTATCTTATTCCAGTTATTCTTTAAGCCACTGAATTTACGAGGAAAGCCACTTTTCAAAAGTCGTAAATTTTTAATGTTTATTAACCTTTAAGTTTAAAATCCAATCTAGAAAGACGCGTTTTTTTTCGTTTTTCCCACTGCCGGCGCCTCTGGGAGGGAGAACGACCGTTCCGGGTCCCGGAGACGATTTTTATAATAAGCCCTAACAATATCCCTAATACGTTTATTAACGTGGATCGTGTTTTACCTTTTCGAGTCCTACGTTTCTAAACAATGACTTTTCGATTTCGGGCTTGGAGCCAAAAACGTCGCGATAACCAATTAGACTGGAATATGAAAATTCATATGATAAATCTCGATAAATCGCTAGTCTATAGAAAGCCATTGGAACTGACAAAACCTCACAGTAAGTTAAAAGACACTAATTTTATTTTCTATAACAAATTAGCATTAAAAGATTTTAAAAAATTTTAAAATACTTTTTTGTAAGTTATTTACAAAATCACCCAAAAAAATTTTTTTTCATCGATGAAATTTTTTTTTGGGACCATAAAAACTTTACCCTAATGGCGATTAATTTTTAATAAATATTTCTAAAAACTAACTAAAACAAACACTATCCCTGGGTAAGCGATGGGCTAAGCCGTTTAAAAAGCGCGGCCTTTTGGCTAGGCCTCAATTTTGGGTTACTTTTTAAGCCCCCCGCGACCTCTCGGCTTTTGGTTTAACCCCTTGGAACTTTTCCCTCCCTTCCATGGGCTTTTGGCGCTTTGTGGACTTGCCTCGGACTCGACAAGTAAAGTCTCGGCCCAGGTAAGAAAAAATACGGAGCCGGGAGTAATTTTTCCCAAAAACCCTACCCGAAAAACGCGAGTTACGGCTTAGGCCCTTTTCCGGCCTCAACTTGGCTATCCGCTTATCGCGTGACTTGGGGCGCTTTTTTAAACTCCGCTTATCGACTTAACCACCGTCACCCAAATCACAGGAGATTTCGTTGAAAGTAAAAATCCTCTCCAAAGATCAGATAGCTTCGCTTGGTTTAACCATGTCCGAAATAATGGCCGCCTTGGAAGAAGGGTGGTGCCTTAGGGCCACCGAAAAAGTCGAACTTCCGGCCAAGATCGGGGTTCATCCCAGGACGGATTGCTATATTCACGCCATGCCTTGTTTCGTTCCGAAACTGGACATGGCCTTAATAAAGTGGGCGGCTGGGTATCCTCCCAACCTTAAAAAAGGCCTGGCCTACATAAACGGGCTAATCGTGGTCAATAACCCCGAGACCGGCCTTACCGAGTTCATAATGGACTCGGCCTGGGTCACGGCTTGGCGAACCGGGGCGGCGGCCGGGGTCTGCGCTTGTTATATGGGCGGAGAGACGGCCGAGGTGGCGGCGATCATTGGAACCGGCGTCCAGGGAATCACTACCGGCATAGCCTTTGGGGAGGCGGCGCCCAAACTCAAAAAAATGAAAATCTATGACCTTCTTCCCTCCCAAATGGATCGCTTTACCAAAACGGTTGGGCGATACTTGCCCGACATGGAGTTTGTCAACTGCCAAAGCGTCGAGGATTGCGTCAAAGACGCCGATCTCATTTCCACCTGCGTCCCCATAGTGGAAAAACCCAACCGCTTTCTAACCAAGGGCTTAATTAAGCCCGACGCCCTGGTTATCGCCTCGGACTATGACTCGGCCGTTTCCGAGGAGATCATGCTCTCCGGCCCCTTTGTTTGTGACGATCGCAATCAATACTTGGAAACCCAATCCTGGGGTACCTATTTCCAAAACGGTTACCCCCGGGAAAAAGACCTCTACGCGGACATGGCCGAAATGTGCGCGGGCCTTAAACCCAAAGTTAAAGGAGCGGTGAGAGGGGCGGTCCTCATGGGCATCGCCGTCCACGACGTCATGACGGTCAAGCTTATCCTCGAAAAACTAAAAACCGTGGATATCGGCCAATACGTAGAGATCTAAGGGACGCGCCCTAGGGGTTGGGCTAGCTCCCCTGGCCCAACCCAAGTATCCCTTCAGCCCACCAATGGCCGGCGTTAAGTCCCGACGGC
>JAITLH010000079.1 GCA_031277995.1 Deltaproteobacteria bacterium | reverse complement strand
GGGTTAAGGGCGATCCCGGTCGGTATCGTACCGGTTCCATCAAAGTTGACGATGTCGCCGTGCATAAAGCCAGTTGGATTGGAGCTGGAGTTTTTCCAATTGTCTTCCGCGGTTATGTTCCAGCCGCTGCTGATTCCGGACCCTAGCCAGGTCAGGATTTCGCTTGTCTGGGGGTTTTTCAAGTCAAGCACGGCTTTGATGTCGCCGCCATCGATGGTTATGTCCAGACTTCCGCCGCCAAGGGAATAAGCGGTAATCTCTTCGCCTCGCAAGGTCGCGGTGGTATTGACGTTCTGGGCGGTAAAGGCCCCGTTTGAAGAATCAACCAAGGTGAAATATTTCAGCCCAGCGTTTGTCAAACTAAGAGAAGCGAAATCGATTTGGATTTTGCCGGTACCTGTCACCGCGGTTGTTCCGGTCAGGGTCAAAACCGGGCTGGTGGAATTGGTATTCAAATGAAAAGCCAAAGTTGAACCGGTGGCCAGATTGATTTTTCCAGCTGTGATGGAGTTGCCTCCGCGAAGTTCAAGGACAGCCCCGCTAGCCAAATTAAAGCTTGATTCTGAGGAAAGGTTAATTTTTCCGCTCTGAACGAATGAACCGTCTGGAAACGACATTTCGCTGGCCCTTAAAAGGAGCAAGGTTCCACCGTTTACCGAAAAAGTGGTTTCGCCGGTAAAAATGGTTTCGCCACCAAGCGCCCAAATACCAGTGCCCTTTTGGGTTATGTCAATTTTTCCCTCTCCGGACATGGGATCGAGAATTTCTAGTCTTGATTGTCCACCCAAGTTGACGTTAAAGACGTTATTGCCGGCGAAATAAATGGAATTAGGTAAGCCATTGGCGTAGTTTTGAAAATAAACGGTAGTTAAATTATCGGCCAGATTTATGGAGGCGCTCCCACCGGTTCCTAGATAGATGGCCCCGCCTTGTATAGTGGCGCTATTATTATAAAACTCAACTTGCTCAAGGTATAAGTGACTGTCAGCGCCTTGGCTAAAAATGGCCCCGCCTTTCTCGGCTGTATTCTCTTTAAGCGAGTTACCGTTAATTAGAAGGATTTGTCCGTTGTCGTTGTAAATGGCTCCACCGTTGCCGTTTATGGCTTTATTAGACTCAAAGTGCACTTGGTCCATACTAATTAAGCCCTGGTTACTAATGGCCCCACCGTTTTCCGTAGCCTGATTATTTGTAAAAATAAATGATCCCCACCCAGACCCCTTGATTAGGGAAAATAGACTACCTTCCCCTATATTTAAGGCCCCTCCGTTATCGGCTTTGTTTGTCTCAAAGTATAGAATGGCGTTACTATCAAATTGAATAGCTCCTGATTTGCCGTCGGCCAAGTTAAGCCTTTGCTCATTTGAGTTATTGCCATTAAAACTAACGGAGACGTTGCTTTTTATAAGGAGCGCGGGTAGGGAGCCGTTTTGCCTGGCTAGGGCGATAATTCTAACGTACTCAGCCAGGGCCTCGGAAATACCGGAATTTTTCGTCAAGGCTTGTATCAAGTCGTTTATCGGTTCGACCAAGACCACGGGCCGCGAGGCTTGAAAACCAACCTTATCAAGATTCCCGCCCAGTTGCTCAGACTTTGAAATTAATAACCGTCCAGAGTAAAGATCGATACCGTTTTCGAAAGAATTGCCAGTGGTCGCGGTCAAATCTAACGTTCCATTGAAGTTAGTTATGACAACGTCGTTCGCACCTCTGGCGAAGGCTCCCAAAACCAGTTTCCCGCTGGCCGCCGTGTTATTACTCCAACCTCCTACTTTTGAGTCAATACTTAAAGAGCCCAAATTAAAACTATAATCTTTTCCGCCCCGGACATAGACCCCGGCGGCCGTGATCCCTGGGCCAAGGTCTATGTCGGTAAAGGCCCCGTCATTATCGAAATTTACGATATCGCCGGCAGTGAATTTTCCAGCGATGCCGTCATCGAGCCAGTTTTCCGTTAACGCTTCCCAAGTCGAGTTCTTTTGTCCCGTCCAAACCAAATAGGCGCTCGAAAAGGCGTCTTGGACCGATAACCCGGCTTTTATGAGATTGTCAACGAAGGTTAAGGTAACTTTATACCGATTCGGGTTCAAATTCTCGCCTAAATAAGTGACCGTTTGATTAAAGTTGGTGGCCGTTAACGCATAGTTGTCTTTGGTTTGAACCAAAGTATATTCATAAAACCCATCATCCTCAGGCATTGACAGAAGGTCCAGACTAATTTTTCCCGATCCAGGTAAATCGATCGTTCCATCAAGCCTCAGCATGGGAACGCCGGAGTCGTCAAACCCTACCAAATTGAAGGCCAGGGTCGAACCTAGGTTCAGACTAATCGTGCCATCGGTGGTGGCGATAACGTTGCCGCCGCCCACTCCCAGGGTCGCGTCAATGGCGAGATTAAAGGCGTTTGAAGTACTGTTACCCAGTAGGCTTATCTTTCCAGAGGCCACGTCATTGCCGCTAACGTTTTGAACCTCACCCTCTCTGTAGAGATAAAGGGTACTTCCGCTGCCGATACTAAAAGATTTTAGGCCATCTCCGGAAAAGCTAGAATCGCCTCCAAGGTCCCATCGGCCCGGTCCGGTCATGGAAATAGAAACTAAGCCGTTACTTACCGCTCCGGCCATGGGATCATGCATGGTTAAAACGGAGTTGGTTGCCGCGGTCGTTAAGTTAAAATAAACTTCTTGACCGGCTGCGGCGGTGCTGAAATAGATAGAGTTTGGGACGCCGTTCGCGGTATTTCCGGAAAATAGCGTTTCTTCGCCTTCGGCTAGGTTAACGTTTAACGTCATATAATTACCGAGATATAAAGCCCCACCATGATACATGGCTTGACCGTTAATGTTCGCTACGTTTCCGACAAAAGAAGAATTGCCATAAAGATTAATAACCCCGGCGTAGGTCGCCAAGGTCGGTTGGGCGTATATGGCCCCTCCACTATCGAGAGTTTTGTTTTCTAGGAAGATTACCCCTTTCTTAAAAGTCAAAGTGCCGTCGCTAAGATTTATGGCCCCACCGTTAGCAACACCATCCAAGTTGATTGAATTTTGTTCGAAAACGGCTTTTTCAAAAAACGTTACCGCTCCGGAGCCGGAATTGGATGAGGTCAGTAAATACATAGCCCCACCATACCTTCCCACATTGCCGCTAAAAAGGGCTTCGCCAAAGAAATTGATGGTTCCCCCGGCGTTATAAATGGCGCCAGTGCGGTCTGACATTATTCTCAGCGAGTTGTTTATAAAATTAGCTGGGCCAAAAAAGTTTAAAATACCTCCACTATCGTTATGTATTACACCACTATAATTGCCCATATTGTTCTCAAAATTAGACGTTCCAAAAAAAGAAATTGTTTTACCAGCTGCGTTATAAATAGGACTACCATAATTGGCACGATTATTTATAAAGTGAATATTTGAGATTAATAAATGTCCGGAATTATTAATTAGACCGGTCTCGCGGACGTTTGGTGGCATAAATGCCAGTTTGTTATTTTGAAAAATGTATTGAGTGCCATCGTCGCCGGTTAACAACAAAATCCCATCCGTTCTGACGGTGATTACGCGGGCGTCCGTGGCTAAAGCAATGTTAAAATTCTCAAAAGTAAGCTTAGAATCGCCGGTTAAGTCAAAACGAGCGGCTTTACCCGCGGCGATTGTTAGGCTATTCGTGGCGAGATCGGCCGTGTTGTTGTTATTAAATGATATGATCGCCGTGTTTAAGGCGGTGCCCCAGCTTAAAGTAGGGATTAAGTAAGTAAGATTAACTATTTTACTTAAAACAATATCTTTATTTTCAATTGTGGGAGTGGTTTTAAGGGTATCCAGAGCCGCGGTTAAGTCAGAGGCGTTGACATAAGCACCATTAAAGGTAAAATTACTTAGATACTTAATGAACTGGAGCCTGTCATATAGGTTTAAGGTGCCACTTTCAAATACAATGTTACCCGCGAAATTGTAATTGTCACCTCGCAAGCTCAAAGTCCCTTCGCCGTTTATGGTATGGGTGACCGTGTCGGCTCCGGTAATCTGTCCTTTTTCGGTGGCGGGCTCCCCCGCGTCAATCTGGGTAACGTTGCCATCGATACCGCCATCGTAGGTTTGGCCGGCCAAATACTTCCCGTTGGCGTCAACGGCCCAGGCTTGACTGGCCAGGGCCAGGCCGCCAAGTACCATAACTAGCGTTAATAGTAGCGAATAAAATTTTTTCATGGTTACATCCATAAAGTGTAAAATAATGTTGAATAAATTAAGTAGTTTATAAAATAAAGGATGTGTCAATTAACTAAAACTATCGAAAACTTTTGCATATACTTAAGCAATTAAAAGATAAAAATTTTTTCTGCGTATTTAACTTTTGCGTATTATTTGCTATTTTAAATTAACAAATAAACTTTTTAATATAAAAATTTAATTAACTTTATTGTTATAAAATAAATAATCAATTGCCATTAAGTTATATAAAAATGGATCTTATATAAGCATTTAGAACAAATCAAGTTCATAAAAGATCTATTCTTTATTGTAATTGGAAATGCTAGCAGATACGAAACTGTATGTCAATGGATTTATTTGTTAAATTATTAAATAACGTGGCCTGGGGGAGCTCCCATTTGTGTTTTTACTTTTGAAAGTGGTTTCCAGCGGCGAGAAAAACATCCATTGACTATATATGATTAAACTTACCGGCCCACGCGAAATTGTCTTTGGGTAAATCAATGCTTCTTTCCCTAGCCGAACCACTTAACTCAATACGCGGTCAGGCGTTTAAGAGCGGCAAAGATAAAACCACAATACAATTGTCTTAATGAGGGCAAAAAAAAAGCGCCGGCTGACGAAAAAATTCTCGACAAAAGGCGCCCAATAAAATAACATTTTTTCCACTAGTTTAGGATGGTTATGGGCATGTTTTTAGCGCTCCTTAAATCTCCCCATAGGAATTTTAATAATTAAAAAGAGTTTTTACGTAATTTGACATAAATCGTGATATAAGTGGCGGAATAAACTAAAAATTTTTAGATGGTTCTAGCTTGCCAGATAAAGCTTGGCTGGATTAGGAATGGGCCGGATAGGGTGGTATACTTTTTAGGAGAATTTTTTGGATACGCAAAATAAAGACTGGCCCCCCTTTACTGGAGAACCATTCGCGAAATGGGCCCACAAAAGTGGGAAACCCCAAAACGTCCTAGCCCAGGCGGTTAATTTTGAAGGATCGGATCGTGAACGAGGGTTTTTCGATTGACTTGAATTTTGAGGTCTGCGATGGTTGCGGCCTTTGCCTGGAGGTCTGCCCGGAAGCTATATTTGATTTCGGGTCTAAGCCCAATGCCAAAGGTTTACGGCCCCCGGTGGCGGCCCGCCCAAACGACTGCCTGGGTTGCCTAAGCTGCTCAATGGGCTGTCCTAATTTTTGCCTGGAGGTAAAAAGATCGAGTGTCGCCAGCCTGAAAAAATAGCCAGGGCGCTTAATCGCCCAATCGTTTGGGCTTAAGCCCCTATACCGCCTCCCAATAGCCCTTTCCAAGCCGACCAAGCAAAAACCCCCACCCCAAAACACCTTTCCAAGCCGACCAAGGAAAAACCCTCATCCCATAAAACCTATCCAAGGCGACCAAGCAAAAATCCCCACCCCATAAAGCCTATCCAAGGCGCCCAAGTAAAAACCCTCGCCTGGCCTTAAGGCCCAAGGCCTAAACGCTCCCAAAACCAAAGCCTTCCAGCCCAGGGAACTTCAATCGATATCGTTATTTCGGACCATAGCCAGGTTTTCAAAAACCTTAGCCTTAAAACTCGCCCAGGAGCCCTCAGGCGAACCTTTGGGGAAGAGGTCGGAAAAGGGGGGGGCACCCAAAGGCCCGCTACGGGCTTATCAGCTAGCTTTAAACGCGATTTTCGAGACCACCAGGGATCAAGCCCCAGTCGATTTATCCCTGGCCTAGGGCAAGGAGAAATCGATTGGGCGACCCTCATGGTCAAAGTCAGCTTAAATCGTAAGCTGGGGAAAAGTAGCCAATAAGGTGAGTTCAGTCAACCAAATCATGGCAAAGGGTGGGATCGGGTTTTCCCACGCTGTGGAGCTGGTGTATGACCACCTTGGGTTGGGCGTTGGCGTTTTTGTCGGGCGGATCACCGTAGGCGTCCAGAACCGAAAAGTCAAACTTAATGGGCGAACCGACGGGAAGCTCGCTTAGCTGATTGTATTGCATCTCGGTCTGAAGCCCGTTGTAGAAATTGAAAGTTTGCCGGTCCATCCTAACGCTTACAACGTCTGGAGTGTCTTTGGTTTCCGAGGCCAGGTAGTCGCAAATAACCCCATCCTCGTGCTTGGCCACGGCCAGAACGTTAGCCATCTTGTCGGGCAAGGGCTTGGCCGAGGCGGCGGCCTGGTCCGTTTGGGCCAGAACTTCTCCGCTTAGGCCGAGAGCTAAAATTAGAGCCAAGATGATCACGATGTTTTTACTCATAAAAATCCCCATTGATGATTTGCTAATTAAAGGTTAAAACTAGAAAAAATTTCAAACTATGGTAAAGCGAGTGGCAAAATAGGTCTCTTTTAGGCTTCAAAGGCCTTGTCTTTGGCCAAGCGTTTTCATGCTGAAAACCGCGGCCATTCACTTGGTAAAATGTACGATATTAAGTTTGCGTGGTCAATACCAAAAGGCCAAGGCGGTTAGCCTAAGGCTTCAAGATCGTTTTTAAAAAAACGCCCTGAGCCTTTTGCCTACCCTTCGCTCCTACCTGCCAACGGATATTTGGGTAATTGGAGGGCGGATAACCTTGTCGGGAGAATCGGGGAAATTTTGGGGGTAAGGCCCTAGCCAGGTATCCCCGAAAGTTTTGGGGAAGAATGGCCCTGGCCGTAGCTTGGGCGATTACGGAGGAATTGACCCGGCTGAAATTAAGAGTTCGGGGGGGCCCCTGGCCCGGCCATGGATTGAGGGATATTTAGGGCCTGGTCAGATATTTAGAAAATTCGTTTATTTACATGGTTAAGGGGCTGGTCCGGAGTCCCAAAAAAAAGGTCGTGAATTGAACGGGTAATGTCAAGTAAGTTAAGCAACTTTAAATACTATTGATATAAAAATCGAAGCCTGGAAGCCAGAAAATTTTATTAAAATATAAGCGTGGTTAACCTATGGTTAGTCCCGTTTTTTTATGGGCGGTTTGAAAAAAATCGTGGCTAAGTAACTGTATACCGTAGCTAATGTCTGACTGGGTATCTTACCTAAAATTTAAGCTATGGGGTATTGTGACAGGGTTAAAAAGACTTATGCGATCGATTATGATTTTTAGTGAGCAAAAAATAAAAGCCATGAAACATTTTTTGATGATCGATAAAGGTTAAGTGAATAAGTGAATTAGTTATTTTTTCTAATTTAACTTATTAATTCTAACTTTTATTAGTTATTTTTAATTTAGTAAAGAGTAAAAATAAATTTTCAGAATTTAAATTTGATAATAATGATTTATATATTCAAATATAAGATAGCTATTGACTTCAGTTTTTTTACACAGTATAATTTTTCTGTGTTGATAAGCTAAGTTTAATCTTTTATAAGATATAGACATATTAATCATTGTTAACCATTTATAATATATATAGACTAGCCTTTTTCCATTAATTTAATATGCTTAAAAGCGAGGCCAGGGCGGCCCGCCTTTAAAAAACCGTTATCCACGGCAGAGTTGGCTAACTCGAGTGATCCTGTCTGGCTTTAAAACCGTCAACCACGGCGGGGCTTGGGTCGATCGAAGGATCCGGTCGGGCTTTGCAAAACGTTATTCGCGGCGGGGCTGGGGTCGCTCGAGGGATCCGGTCGGGCTTCGCAAAACGTTATTCGCGGCGGGGCTGGGGTTGAAGACCGGAACATGGTGGTCTTCCCTGGTCGGAGAGAATGGTATGCCCGGGGGGTAAACTTACGAGCGTGTCAGGTGGGGCTAGTTATTTTTTAAAGTTTTCCAGTAGGTATAGCTTTTGTTGGGTAGTTTTTTGTGCCGGGTAAATTAATTATTTGAATTATCAGAAAATTATTAAAAGGCCAGCGATTTTAAAACTATAACTTAGTGGAATTTCGTTGTTATATTCCATATGGGGAATATTTTTATCCCATTATCGGGATATAATAAAGACTATAAATTTCAGTATGTTATTGTAAGCTCGGATAAAGGCTCACATTGTCTAATTATGGTATTGAGCGTAAGGGTACTTTAATTTAATAGTAGATTGGTGAATATTAATAGAGATGAAATGTAAATTTAAGGAGAATTTATTTTGGTTTTTTGGGCAAGGTGATAAGCATAAAGATTGATATTTATGCTGTTAAATATAATGACTTGAAGAAGTTATTATAGAAATCACCTTTTAAGAAAGAAATACTTGACTAATAGTTTATTAAGTTAAGTATTATCTATCGTAAATTATTTGGAGGAACATGATTATGTTTAGTTTATTAGACAAGTCAGCTTATAAAAAGCTTCGACTTTCTATTGGTCTATTCGTCATTACCTTTGTGGGTATTTTGGGGATTTCGACCTCTGAGGTATCGGCCCAGTTATCGGGCGTTAAGTTTGGGCCAAACACCGATGCTTACAGCCAATACCAAGATCCCAGTACCGGGGTCACCCATATCGTCCCAAATACGGCTTTGGGCTCTTACGCGCCGGACGCGTATGGTAACCCAGTAAGCGGTATCGCCATTAGATTCGAAACCTCGGGCAAATTATACGATAACCCAAACGGGATTTTGATAACCGGGACGGTAGCCGATTATACCGTTGTTGGCGGCGGTAGGTTTGACGCGGGAGGCGGTTTGGCCGGGACGGCTAGTAATAACTTCGTGACCGTGGACACGACTGGCGTTGTCGGCTCGGGGGTTAGGGGATCCGTTTACGGCGGAATTTCCATTGGCTCAACCGGGGATCTTGTGGTTACCGGCAATAACGTCGTCATAAAAGGAACGGTACACAATAGCGTTATTGGCGGCGCCGGCGCCGGGGCTAACGTTGACGTAAAAAACAACAAGGTCGTGATTGACGGCGGCAAGGTGAAATCGGAATCGCCCGGGACCGTGGGCAGAGTCATTGGCGGTTCCATCTGCGTCGCCGGAGCAGGTCCTTGCGCGGCTTCAGGCAAAGCGGTTTCCGGAAACGTCGTGGAAATTAAAGACGGTAGCGAAGTTCGCGCCGTCGTGGGCGGCGAAAGCATTAATACCTTAACCGGCGCGTTCGTTGGAGGGACGAAAGCCGAGGACGCGAACAAAGTCATGGTTAGCGGCGGTACCTTAAATGAGGTAGCGGGCGGATACATCCATGCTGGAGCTGGCACGGTTCAAGGCAACCAGGTTATGATAACTGGCGGTAAAATTACCGGTAAAATAGCTGGCGGTGAATCTTCAAACGCCAATATAGGAAACTTTGTTAGCATAGTTGGTGGTAATTTAGGTAATGTAGCCGCGACCATAGTGGAAATATATGGTGGGAAATCGCATACCGTTAGCGTTAACACTGGCGAGGTGTCCGGAAACAAGGTAGTTATAGATAACTCAAACGGTAAGATTACCATAACGGGTGTCATCACGGTTATGGGTGGCATGAGCGATATCAATGGCAAGGTTGAGAAGAATGAGGTTACCTTAACCAACGTAACCGTGGCGACGGCCATGGGCGGTATGGCAAAATCGTACGCCGTTGAAGTCTCGGAGAATGTCGTTACGTTAAAAGGCGTAACGACTTCGAAGGCCAACACTACCGTAAGCGGTAACGGCAATGTTTACGGCGGTAAGAGCGGGCAGGACTCGAACGTAACCGGTAACCAGGTTATTTTTGAAAGCGGCACAAACGTTATAAAGGGTAACGTTTACGGAGGTGAAAATTCCGTCACTTCTAGCGCCAAGGTAAAAGATAACTTGGTTATTTTTAAGGGAGGCGATAATGCCATTGACGGCACGGTTTACGTCGGTGGAAAGTTGCAGATTAACGGAGGTAAAAACCTCTTCAAAGGAAGCGTGACCACGGGACAAGCCAACCAAGCCATCGAAATCAAGGGCGGCGTAAGCACTTTTGAAGCTGACCTGGTCGCCGACGTTTCGACGGGCACCGGATCGGGCGCCCTTTTAATCGAAAAAGCCAAAGTGATTTTCGGTAAAAACCTAAACGTAAAAGCCGCGAGCTTAACGGTTAATGACGGAGGCGACTTAGACATTGGCAAAAATACCGTAACGTTTTATGGGGCGACCCTGACCCTTAAAAGTGGGGCGGTCCTAAGCCTGGAAACGGATGGCACAACGTTGAGCGGTAACGTTAAAGGCAATACCAGTAGCGTTACCGTAATGATCGAAGATGGCTCCAAGGTTCTTTTAACCGGTCCAACGGGTTCATGGGTGGGTAAAACCATCATTAACGCCGGTAGTGGTGGGATCGTTACGATCGATCCGACCAAAGTAAACTCCGGGTATTACAAATTGGTAGTAGGCGGGACGAATTTACTAAACGTTTCAACCGACAAGAACACCACGGTCGATGTCATTAAAAACAGCAAGATCCATTCGACCCCCAATGTCTTGGCCGGTTCCAGAGTCGTTGACTCGATCATGGCCAAGGCCGTGACCACCCCGGCTTTGAAGCCCTTAAGCGAAAAGTTTGAAACGGTCGTGACCAATATAGCGCTAAATTACGGCCCCGAAGTGGCCGACAACGCTTTAAGGCAATTGTTTGGCGATTCTCTGGCTAACGTCCAAAATAACGTCTCGGCGACGGTCGTGAAGACCCAGAGCGTGGTCTACAATCGCTTGGATCGGGTCAGGGAAATCGAAATGAACGATCTGACTCCCCCGGCGGCCGGCGACGGAAGCGAACTTAACCGGATTTGGCTGGGAGGCTTTGGCCTTTGGGCCGAGGAAGAAAGCACTTCCACCGTTCACGGCTATGAATATTCCGGAGCCGGGATGGCCTTTGGTTACGATCGTAGGATTGAAGGCGCCCCCGGCTTAAGGCTGGGCATTTCGGCCTCCATAGCCAACGGGGAAATCAAAACCAACGACGGACGGACCACCGTTAACATAGATACCGTCGGGATCGGCGTTTACGCTAGCTACACGCTACCCAATAACGTCTTTTTTGACGCCAACGTGGCCTACGCGACTTCCGACAGCGATTACGACACTAGCTTGATCGTGGGCGGAAAGAAGTCGGGCAGCATCGATATCGATTCCTGGCAGTTTGGCCTAAGGGGCGGCGTCGTCATTAAAGGCGATGGCTACCAGATCATTCCCAGCGTGGGGATAAAATATACTTCCATGAGGCAAGGCGCCTTTAGGGACACCTTGGACGCCGCGGCGGTGGCGGCCCAGGCCACGGCCAATACCTACCATTCCAGGGTTGACCACCAGATAGACATTCCCATTCAGATTAAGTTCAACACGACCGTCCAGTCCGGATCGGTCACCCTGACTCCCGAGCTTCGATTGGGCTATAATTTCGCCGTTCAAAAACCCGACAATACCATGGAAGTTGGCTTTGTCGGCTTTGGCGAAACTTACAAGATTCATGGGACCAGGCCTCGCGGCAATTCCTTCCAAGCCGGGGTTGGCCTAAAAATCAATACCGGCCGGGTCGCCGACATTTTCGTAAACTATGATTTGGACGTTTCCAGTGGCTACAGTAGCCATACCGCGTCCGTGGGCCTTGGTTTTGAATTCTAAAAAAACCAAACAGGCCATGCTTTAACCCTTACCGGGCGGGGCTAACCAGACGGTTGGCCCCGCCCTTTTAGTTTAGGGCATGGGGTTTACGGCGTTTGGCCAAGGTGGGCCAAGGTGGGCTTGGGCGAGCCTGGCGAGGCCTTTGGCAAGGCGGATGGCGAGTGGTTTGGGCGGAGGGGGAAAATTTGGAGGGTAGGGTTGGGACAGGCGGTTTAAACGGACGCATTGGGGACTAGGAGTCCCTGGGGAGCGCGGGGGGGTGGGCTAGGATTTGGCCGCGGATGGCCGCCGGGGGGCTATTATGGGCGTTCGCGGGGCTTTTGGCGATCTTGAGGTTTGGCGGGAAGCGGGCTTAGTCCCGAGCTTTGGAAACGGCCCAGATGGCCAGAAAGATAAACATAACCGCGGCGGCGGCCAGGTAGAGATAGGCGCTTAGGGGGGTGTCGAGACCAAAGGCGCCGTTTCTGGCCGCCTTGGAGGCGTGGGAGAGGGGGAGCAGGCTTAGTATTGAGCTGGCCCAGGCGGGGAGGCTTTCCAGGGGAAAAAAAGTGCCGCCCAAAAAGGCCATGGGCGTGATGATAAAATTATTCAAAAGGGCTTGGTCGGCGTGGGTTTTAACCAACATGGCCATGGCCACGGCCAAGGAGGCGAAGGCCACGGCGTTTAGGACCAAGGCGCCCCAAAAGGCCAAGCCGTAATTAAGCTTAACCCCAAAGATCAGGCCCAATAGTAAGACGATGGAGATGGCCAAAAGCGCCCGGGTGAGCCCGGCCAGGGTTTCCCCCAAAACGTAGGAGAGCCTTGGCACCGGGGCGGCCTGAAACTCCTCAAAAACATGGAGGTAGAACCTGGCCACGTTTATCTCCCCGGCCATGGCAAAGGCCTGGGTCATGCTGCTCATGGCGGCCAGGCCGGGGATTAAGAATTCCAAATAAGCGCGGCCGTCGACTTGGACCGATGAGCCCAGGGCCAAGCCGAAGGTTAAAACGTAAAGAAGGGGAGAGACGCTCATGGCCAGGATCTGCCGACCCAGTCGACGCCGCAAAATAAGCATCTCCCTTAGATAGACGGCCAACAAGGCGCTCATGGTCGCCTCCCGGGGGAGAAAAACGATCCGGGGAGGGCCGATGGCCGGGACGTCAAAAACCCAAGGGCTGGGGCCATTACGAAACCCTCCTTCCGGTCAAAGACAAGAAAGCGTCTTCAAGGTTAACGCGCCTAATGGAACCGGCCAGGGCGTTTGATTGGATAAAGGCCCCGGCTTGCTCTCGATGGGCGAAAAACCTGGTCTCGTGGTTATCCTGGTCGTATAGGTCCACGGCCCATTGGCCAAGGCTATCCATGATGGCTTGGGGCGATCCTTGGGTTACCATTTGGCCTTCGTTTATAAAGCCGACCCGGGAGGCCAAAAACTCGGCCTCCTCGATGTAATGGGTGGTCAAAAAAACCGTGACCCCGTCTTGGTTGATTTTTTTTATCAAGGCCCAAATTCTCCGGCGAATGGCCGGATCCAGCCCCACCGTGGGTTCGTCCAAAAAAAGTAAATTGGGGCCGTGGGTTAAGGCCCGGGCGATCATTAGCCTTCATTTTAAGCCACCGGACAAAGTCTTAACCAAGCTCTGGGCCCGATCGGTCATTTCGACGTAATCGAGATGTTCCTTGGCCTTTTGGCGCCTTTGGGCGGCGCTTAGTCCGTATAGACGGCCATGGAGATCCAAATTTTCCCAGACGGTCAGTTCCCCGTCCAAATTGGTGTGCTGGGCCACCAAACCACACAAGCGCTTAACCTCCAAGGGTTTTTTGGTAACGTCGAGTCCGTCAACCTGGGCCAGCCCGCTATCCAACTTGGATAGCCCGTTTAAAATTCGTATGGTCGTGGTTTTGCCCGCCCCGTTGGGCCCCAGAAAGGCGAAAAGCTCGCCTCGGCCCACTTCCAGGCCAAGGCCACAAAGGGCTTTACTTTGGCCAAAACTTTTTTTCAGGTTTTCTATCCTGAGCACGAAAAACTCCCCCACCGAAAAAAAACGGATTGGCCCATTATACACCGCCTTTGGCGTTTGGCCAGAATAAGAAACGAACAAAAAGCTAAGGCCCTGAAATGGATAGACGTTAATTTGGGGGAAGATGGGCGCGGGGGGGTAGGGGAGGCCAGGGGGGAGGCATATAAGGAAAGCCGCGAATCACGGGCCAAGCCTATGGGCTTGGCCTACCGGCCATGGTTTACCGTCCATGGTCAATCGGCCGTGGCCTAGGGCCCTGGCCTAGGGCCGCGGTTTGGGCAAAACGAGGGGGGGTAGTCACTGGACGTTCTGGCCAATGGGCACCCATTTGGCCAGGATGGCGGAAAGTTCTTCGCGCTTAATGGGCTTGGTCAAAAAGTCGTTCATGCCGCCGGCGATTAGTTCTTCCCGGGCCCCGGCCATGGCGTTGGCCGTCAGGGC